>JAOASC010000021.1 GCA_025210295.1 Flavobacteriales bacterium
TGAGGCGGACGTGGTTCGAGTCCAGCTCCCGCTACTAAAAAGAAGAAAAGACAATCAGAAATGGTTGTCTTTTTTTGTTACTCCCCTATTCTATTTTGATCCGCAACTATCTTTTGCCCTAAACGGATTATGAAATAATTAGAATACTAGCTTGTTGGGCTCTTATCCGCCTGAGGCGGACGTGGTTCGAGTCCAGCTCCCGCTACTAAAAAGAAGAAAAGACAATCAGAAATGGTTGTCTTTTTTTGTTGCTCCCCTATTCTATTTTGATCCGCAACTATCTTTTTGCTTAAACAAATTCTAAAATATTAGAATACTAACTCGTCGGGCTCTTATCCGCCTGAGGGGATTATCAATTCATTGAATGGTTTTCAATGAATTGTTTGGGGGACACTCCTACTTTTTTCTTAAATAACCTTGAGAAGTATTGTGGGTATTCAAATCCCAATTGATAAGCTGTTTCTGAGATTGAAGTATTAGGACTAAGCAACATATTTTTGGCCTCATTAATTAAATAAAGGTTTATCTGATCTATAGCCGTTTTTCCTGTTTCTGCTTTAATTGTATCACTCATATATCTGTGACTGACGCCTAATTGTTCCGCCAACCAATCAACCGTAGGAATTCCCTTTTCTTGTAGTTGCCCTGCTTCAAAATAACTATCTAGGATGTTGGTGAAACGAGCAAATAACTCCTGATTCATTTCTTGCCTATTTAAGAACTGCCGTTTATAAAACCTGTCGGCATACTTTAAAAATGCTTCTAAGTGAGCGATAATAATTTCTTTACTAAATTCATCTTGGTTGTTGCTATATTCTGCCTCAATACTTTTAAACAGTGTCTTTAAAAGCTCTTCTTCTTTTGGTGATAAATGAAGTGCTTCATTGACATTATAATTGAAGAAATGATACTTTTTTATTTTATCATGAAGAGAAGTCCCGTTCAAGTAATCTTTATGAAAAGCAATATGGTATGCTTCTGAACTAAAGGCTACACCATCAAAGACAAGGGTTTGTTGTGGAGCAGTAAATAATAGAGTACCATGAGAACAATCGTATTTGGTTCTCCCATAGATAATTTCTCCGGAAATAATGTTTTTAAGTGAAATTGAATAAAACCCACTTGTTACACTTACTTTTTGACCAACTGTATCTTCACAACTTAATAACTCATCCTTTGCATACTCATTATGCATTACACTAAATAATGGATTTTCTGGAGGAGGAAAATTGTTTAGTTCATGAAATTCTGAGATCGAATAAAAATTTAAAGTTTTCATAATACTTTTTAAAGTTAATGAAATGATGAACAACCACCTATAGCTTTCTATAAGTAATTTTCAACCTTAATACCTATCAATTCTTGTGTTTTTATCCAGAGTTGATCTATATCCTCATCTTTATAATGGGTATGGTCAATCTCAATTGGAATTGGAACACCTGTTGATTCCCTGTTTTTAGGAGAATATACCACATTTGGTTGCGCTTTATCTGCAATGAGTGCCTCAATGGCAGGTAAAGCTCCATCATATAAGCTCTGACTCAAACCAAACAATCCTGATACAGCATTCATTACCGTTCCCAAAATACGGATCCCAACAGGGTTGCTGGACTTCGTTAATAAGTTTGTTCTTGCGTAACCTGGATGGCATGATAGCGCCATGGATTTCGAGCCAATTTTTTCGAACTCTTGCTGAAGTTTTATTGAAAACAAAATAGTACATAACTTAGCCTTACAATATTCTTTCATTTGATTATAGTCAGCTTCATTTCCGCACATTAAATGCTCTACATCAAGATCGTTTTTTAGGAAACGTTTATAGCCTATACTTGAAAATGTAACGATTCTACTCTCCTCTTTTAATATCGGAAGAAGTTGGGTAGTAAGTGCAAAGTGGCCAAGATAATTAATCATGAGGTTTTCCTCAAGACCATCAACAGTTGTTGTGTATTTCCCTCCTCCTCCAGCATTGTTTGCTAAAAAATCAATTTTTTTGTACTTCTTTTTTATTCTTTCTGCGAAAGTTTCGATACTAGCTAAACTTGTCAATTCTAAAACTTCTATTTCTAATTTTGCATGAGGAACTTCTATTTTGAGTTTATTTCTTGCATCCTCCAGTTTCCTCTTGTTTCTTGAAGCCATTATCACTTTGCAATTATGTTTAGCCAAATGATAAGTAATACCATAACCTGTTCCACTATTTGCTCCTGTTACAATGGCTACCTTTCCATTCAAGTTGGGAATATTTTTGTAATTGTTCATGGTCGTCATTTTTGTTTATTTTAAATGGGCAGAGCTTATTGATAAGCTCTGCCCAAACATCTATTTATTAAAGAATTCTGCGACAGCATCAGTAGAAACTTTTACAGCTTCTGGCTTGTAATAAAAATCAACATGACTGAATTTATCTAGAGCCATAACTTCTGGGTTATTAGTAAGTTTATCAATAAACATAGTTGAACACGGTGCAGTAGATGCTGATGTACCATAAATAACCAATGTAGGCTGCACAATTTTATCTGCATACGCCTCGCCTATAGAGATAAGAGATTGCATCGCTTGATCACCAATGTGCATATTTGTAAAGTTCTCAATAGCTTTAGGACCTTTAACCCCATCTCTACCATAATAGTCGTAAGTTTCTCCTGCCATTTCAGGATAAGCTGCTGCTTCAACAAACTCTTCTCTTGTTTGCTCATCGTTAAGTCCAAATGGGGCTACATAATCTGGTTTCCCAGTTTCATACTGCTTTTGCATGGATGCATTAGCAGCTGCAATTTGTACATCTGTTATTTCTCTACCTAGCCACTGAAACGCATCTGCTGCCATCATTCCCGAAACAGTAGCAATTTTCTTAATACGATGGTCTGTAACTGCTGCCGAAGAAATAATAGAACCTCCTTGACAAACTCCAAGTCCGTATACCTCTTCTACAAATGGTAATGTTCCAAGATAAGAAACAGCATCCCACGTATTTTCTATTAGCCTAAACATATATCTGGATTTCATGTGCTCCCCTGGTAATGCCGGCGAATCTCCCATTCCCATATAATCAAACCCCAAAAAGACAAATCCTCTTTTAGCCATTTCAGGACCATACGTTCCTAGTACCTGTTCTTTAACTTGCGGGAATGGACTTGCTCCAACGATTGCTTTGTATTTTTTATTGGCATCAAAACCCTCTGGAAGGTATAAGTTTCCTACTAAATCTAATCCGAATGATTTGAAAGTTATTGTATTAACTCCTGCTTTTAAATTTTCCATTTTTATATTTTTTAAATGATTATTTTGTGCTGATAGACTTGTTGTAAAGCCTGCTATCAGTATCAGGCTCATAAATGTTTTAATTACTGCTTTCATTGTTTGTTTTTTTAATTATGGTACAAAGATCTATACAGTTAGTGCTTTCTGACTTAAACATTTCTGTATAAGGCTTATAGATTTTCGTTATTAATGATTGGAATAAGTTCTAGTGTTGAAGCTTCGTGTCGCTTTTTGTTGTAAGTTAACCCCATCAACCAATAGATTATGCTCATCTTTTTAAAGAATGCTTTGTTGACTTTTGGATTGATGCTTTCCAGATCTTTTGGGACTACACCGAGAATAGGTACTACTAAATCACCTAATTTCATTTCACCCTCTGGATGCTCTATAAAAGCATGATACCAGCTCCTTTTTCCAAATCTATATTGACGAACAAAAAATCTGTTTTCAACCTCTACAATTGAGATATCAATGAAGCTGTGCTTGTATCCTGCTCTTATTTGATGCACCCATTTAGTATTGACTCGTTTTATGATCTCTTTTAACTTTAACGTCATCGTTTCTTATTTTAATTCTTATTGATACAAAGGTCAGCAGAATAAAATGCTTTTGTGTTAAACATTTTCGTTTAAGACTTGCACATTTCCGTTACAATTAGTTCTTATAATTGGTTAATAAAATCATATTCATCTATTACAGTTTTTAAAGCAAAAAGCCAACGAAAGGGAAAAGAATTAGTACGGTTGATGTTTATTCTGCTCCCCTTTAACTAAGGCTTACAAGTAACAACCAACCAACGATTCTACTCATTTACCCTTTATAGATAGTAGGTGTATTTTAATTGTTAATCAGACAAATACTACTGTTTATTGTGTTTTTATATAAAAAACACTATTTTCGTTACATCAGCTTATAGCAAATGTAAAACTGGTGTGTTTTTAACTGTTTAGCCAGACAAACTTCATATTAGAATAATAATCATGAGAATAATATTAGTATTCCTAAGTACTGTTTTTATCCTTGCATTTGATCATGAATCATTGGGGCAAAAAAAAGAAATCATAGAAGATTTAAACTTAGAAAATTTTAATTCTGATTTTAGTAACTATCATCAATTAACGGCTACTTATTTAGCTCAAGTTTCTGAAGTTGTATATTGGAAAAAAACTAAAATAGACCAATTTTGTTCTGAATTAAATAAATGCTATCCCAATGCTCATTATCAATATGATTTTTTAGAGGATAAAAACAACCACTCGCAAGCGCTTTTATTGGGAACAGACCATTTTTTAATCATAGCTTTTAGAGGCACTGAACCATCTAAAATCAAAGATTGGATTACAGATGTAAAATTTTGGAATTATGAAAACACTGATGATTCTAATGAAGCATTGGGAAATATGCCTGCAGGTCATGGTGGTTTCCGAAAATCATTAATAGGTTTAATAACTAAAGAGGACTTATTTAACAAAATAGACCAACTGATCAATAAATGTTCAAACGCTTCAAATAAAACTAATTTTCCTATTTATTTAACAGGGCATTCTCTAGGAGCTGCAATGTCTCAATTGTTTATCGAACCACTTGATTACAAAGGCTATAACTTTCAAGGTGCCTATCACTTTGCGCCTCCATTAGCTGTGACCTGTAGTTTAAATGCTATTATGAAAGAAAAATTTGGGGCTAAAGTTTATGATATTGTAAACTATAAAGACTATGTTCCTAGAGCAGGTAGAAATGGTGTTGCCCATTTTGGAAAATTCTACCGAATATGTAAAGACGGTCTGATCTATTCAGAAGTTGAATCTTACACTAAATTTAGACGTTTAGAAAGTTTACAAGCTCTTAAATACCATAAGCTAGGAAATCATTTAAAAGCGATAAAAAACCAAATAAATACAGCTAAAAGTATAAAAGAGCGAAGTGATGAGGAATATCCATGTGTCAAACCTAAAAATGAAGTATTACCTTGTAAATAATATATAATATGAAAAAGATAATTTTAAATGCTGATGATTATGGTGCAATGTCTTTTATTGATGACGCAATAGAAGAAGCAATTGAACTTGGAATTGTTACCGCTGTTTCTGTTTTTGTGACTTTTGGTTCAAAAAACATAAAAAAAATAGAAAACTTAGCAGCAAAATATGGTGATAGAATTGGAATAGGACTACACTTTACTCTTACTTCAGGAAAACCCATAGGAACATTTCACGAAGTAAGAAGTTTATACGGAGCAAAGGGTAAAAACAGCAATAAGTTTACAACTCTATCGAAGTTTGACTTGTCTAGAATTAATAGAGAACATGTTAAACTTGAACTCGACAATCAACTTAATTTGTTAGCTCGTATTCTAGGTGGTTTTGAACATATCGATCACATAAATAGTCACCAAGGGCTGATGCATTTTATACCTTCTTTTTGGAATATTCTTTTAGAAACCTGTAAAGAACCAAAGTTTAATAATCTTCCGATGAGAAGCCCTGCAACTTATGAGATGGTCCGCGGCTACTATACAGATAAAATACCTTTTTTACCTATAACGAGATTAGGAGCTTCAAATGTTGGATTAATTCGTTTTCCTGGAACTTTAAAAACAATAAATGAAGGCAGAAAAGTGCATTGGCTAAGACAAAAGCAAGAAGAAGCTGAGGAAAATAGTTATATTTTACCGAACTTTTACCTTCAATCTTATTTTGGTCAACCCTCAGAAAATATTATAAAAAAATTCGTTAATGATGTAGAAAATAATCAAGTGGGAGAATTTATGCTACATATAGGAAAAGGTAATTACAAGAGTGAATATAATAGAAAAAAACATTGGGGAATTAGAAAAAAGTCATTAAAGGATAGAAATTTAGAATTCCAAGTTTTAAAAGAATCGAAAACGATACAAGATATCCTAAATGGAACTATAAATGATTTAGCACTAATTAAGTATAGAGAGATTTAAACGCTACTATTTAATTTAAATCAATGATGTAGCACTCACCAATTGAAAAACAGACAGCCCATACAGTTGTCTGTTTTTATAAGAAACCTAGAAATGTGACTAACGATTTTTAGTTCTATATTTTCGCTTGATTGTTGTGTAACAACTCCAATGCTCGCTCCATAATTGCATCACGTTTTTCGAGAAAATCTAAACAATTAGGTTGAATAATTTCATCAGGAATGACTCCATTGCCATCAAATAAAGTTCCATCTACCTGAAAAGAACAAATGGATGACAATTTATAAGCTATTCCTGATTGAGGCAATTGATAATCTAAGGCTCTTCCACTACCTCCTCCTGTTGGAGTACCAATTAAGGTGACCCCATCAATTTCTTTCATTGCCGCACAAAAAATATCGGAAGCACTAAACACAAATTCATCACACAAAACTACTACTGGTTGTTTGTAAGAATTTTCTCCAGATTTTAGTACAAAATAATGCCATTCGCTATAGTTAGCTTTAGCAGCAGTTCCCCATTGAGGAGAAAAAGAAGCCTTAAACGCTTTTATTTGTTCAACCTCGGCTTGATTAAACTTTCCTGAGTTCAATGAATATAGATAACGGTTATCTAGTAGTCCTTTTGTTGTTGACAATGTGTCATCAGTTCTATACACGGCTAAGTTTGCAATGACAATGGGCTGTTTATCTTGATCAATAAAATACTTTGCTAATTCTTTTAAAAGAACTCTTCCTCCTCCTCCATTTCCTCGAACGTCTATAATAATTCCACTGGTATTCGCCAAGGCATTCATCATTTGTTCGGTTTCTTCGACGATATTTTTACCGTAAAGCATTTGCTGTATTTTTATTAATCCTATGTTCCCTTTTTCTATGCTATAGTGGTAAGGGTTAAATTCACCATTTAATAATTTTAATTTTTCAGTCCAAGCATCCTTTTGTTTTTTTTCATTCATACGTAATGCTACTTGCTTTTGGATCCCCTCTGCATTCATTAGTACCAGTTTAACTGAGTGTTGTTCTTTCGTTAATCCTAAAACGAAGTCTAAAGCTTTACTCAAATATCGACATACACCAGCCTTTATAAATTGTGGACTTCCATCAGCAATATATGGTAAAACCTTGTGTTCTAATTGTTGTACTGTCTCCCCATTAATAGATACTAAAAAAGGATAATCTTTATTCAACAATTCATCATTGTCTCCAAAAACAACTAATTTCGAACCACACCATTTAAAATTCAGGTCAGCTGTATAATGTGAAACTATTTTGGAGAAACCTTTGATCCGCGTATGTCCATCCCCAAAATGACACAACAGTTTCTGTACTTCAATTGCAAAATCCTTTACTCCTATTTCTTCAGGCAGCTTCCGCTTTAATTCTTCTATATACTTCGTATAATCCCATCCTTTTAAATCTATATAGGAATAGTTTTTCTCGATTGTAGCGCGTAAAACCTCTAAATCATCTATTGCAGCTTCTTTGGTAATGGATTGATTATTGACATATAACTTTTTTTGTTCTGCTAACTTTTGCTCTCCTTTATCCTTTATTTGAGCCCTATTTTCTTTGGTCAGTTTTCCGCTATCTATAATTGTATCTCCATTCTCATTAATTAGCTTTAATCGAACGTCTATAGCCTTAAAAGGTGTTCCCATATCTGAGAAGACTTCAACCAAATCTTCACTAAATCTTCTTTTCCATTTACCGCTATATTCATTTTTACAAAATGTTAAGATACGCTCCAACTCAATAGTATCTATGGTATGAACGGAATACCAGTCGCCTTTAAATTCTACTTCTGGTTGATCGTTACGCCATTGAACTGCAGTAAAGGGAGAAGCTTTATCTGGAACTTCATTCCTACTTTTTCCACGTTCTTGAATACATGAAGGGGAGCAAATTAAGACCATTAACAAAAAAGAAAAGCCTATTGTTTTTTTCATAATCACTATTTTAAAATGAGAGCGCCAATGTCTAGAAAAAAGACCAAACCTAAAATAGTACTAAAGATTAAAACATTAATTTTTAAAGACTTAAATAAGATTATTTGAACAAAAAAAGCATTGACCATGTTTTGATCAATGCTTTTAAAATAGTGTATAATTAAAACTGATTACATTCTTTCTGGAACGTTGATTCCCATGAGTAACATTCCATTCTTGATCACCTCACCAACTTGATAAGACAAGGCTATTCTAAATTGTTTTTTAGCAGCGTCTTCTTCTTTAAAAATTGAAATTGACTGGTAAAAAGAATTGTATGTTTTAGCTATTTCATAGACATAATTAGCGATCAATGCTGGGCTATAATGATCTCCAGCTTCTTTAATAACATTAGGGAACTCTCCTATTAATTTGATTAACTCTTGTTCAATAGAGAATAAATCAATCGTGGTGTCAATGTTTTTTTCAAAGTTTCCAACGGTTCTTAGTATCGACTGTGTTCGAGCATAAGTATATTGAATAAACGGTCCAGTATTACCATTTAACTCAATAGATTCTTCTGGATTAAACAACATTTTCTTTTTAGGATCTACTTTCAATAAGAAATATTTTAGTCCTCCCATTCCTATTGTTTTAAACAGTGTTTCTTGCTGTTCTTCTGATAAATCCTCTATTTGACTACGTTCTAAAGTTGCCGTTTTTGCATCGTTTTTTAAAGATTCCATTAAATCATCTGCATCCACAACCGTTCCTTCACGTGACTTCATTCTTCCTGAAGGCAGGTCAACCATCCCATACGATAAATGGTAGCATTCTTCGGCCCATTTATATCCCAATTTCTTAAGAATAGCAAACAAGACTTTAAAATGGTGATTCTGTTCGTTTCCTACCGTGTAAATCAAACCTGAAAGCGATGGATTATCCTTATAACGTAATAATGCTGTCCCTATATCTTGTGTCATATAAACAGAAGTTCCATCACCACGTAACAAGAGTTTATCGTCCATTTTTTCAGAGCTTAAATCACACCAAACAGAGCCATCTTCTTTTTTATAAAACACTCCTTTGTTTAACCCTTCTTCTACAACTTCTTTTCCTACCAAATAAGTATCAGACTCATAGTATAATGAATCAAAATCTACTCCCATATTTTTATAGGTAATGGCAAAACCATCATATACCCAACCGTTCATTTTTTCCCAAAGTGCTCTTACTTCTGCATCTCCAGCTTCCCATTTTTGAAGCATTTCTTGAGCTTGGGCTAAAATTTTAGTAGATTTTTCAGCTTCTTTCTCTTCCATTCCTCCTGCAACTAATTCTTGAATTTCTGCTTTATAAGCCTTATCAAAAGCCACATAATATTTACCAATTAAGTGATCTCCTTTTAAGCCTGAAGATTCAGGAGTCTCGCCATTCCCAAAGAGTTGCCAAGCCAACATACTTTTACAAATATGAATTCCTCGATCATTAATGATTTGAGTTTTAACAACTTTATGTCCATTAGCTTTTAAGATTTCAGCAACTGCATACCCTAAGAAGTTATTCCTTAAATGTCCTAGATGTAATGGTTTATTAGTATTTGGAGAAGAATATTCTACCATTAAAGTTTTATTCGATGGCTCTTGTGCATAACCATACTGAGTAGTATTCAGCCAATCATTAAAAGAGTCTAACCAAACAGAGGGATTAATTGATAGATTTAAAAAACCTTTAACCACATTAAATGTATTAACAATCGAATGCTCTGCTTCTATTATTTTATTTCCAATCTCTTCAGCTGTTTGCTCTGGCCCTTTTTTTGAAATCCTTAATAATGGGAATACAACTAAAGTTAAATCTCCATCAAAATCTTTTTTAGTTTTACTAATTTGAATTTGATGATCTGGAATTTCTATGTTGTATAATTCCGTTAAACTTTTCTTTACTAACTCAAAAATCTTATTCTCTATATTCATTGATCTCTTCATAAAAAAACACACCTTTAAAAGCTAAAGATGTGTTACATTATTCACTGTATTCTATATTTCAATTCTCTAACCTCGTTTTTCAATAATTGCAGAAGCCCCTTCTATAATTCTAAAAGCTGTTTCAGCCATTTTATTCTGCTTGTTATCTAAACATGGATTAATTTCCACTACTTCAAAACACTTTACTCTTTTATCGATTAAAAAGTGATTGATTAATCCACTAGCTTCTTGATCTGTTAAACCATTTTGAACAGGAGTTCCAGTTCCATAAGAAATTAAATCACAATCCATACTATCTACATCAAAAGAGACATAAATAATATCGCATGCACTCAAATATTCCAATACTTGCTCTGAAACTTCTTGAGCTCCAGTTCTTCGGACATGTTCTACGCTAATTGTTTTTACTTTATTATTGGCAATATAATAATCCTCTGGATCTTCTGTATCTCTAACTCCAATAAACACCAAATCTTCTGGCTGAATTTTGGGATTAATATTACCAATACCTTTTAAGCGTTCCCATTGTTTTTTTACTTCATCAGAAATTTCTTTAACAGCGTACCCCTGGTTATCTTCTCCTAATGCAGTTGCTAAAGGCATACCATGGATATTCCCAGAAGGCGATGTGTATGGTGAATGTAAATCTGCATGTGCATCAATCCAAATAACCCCTAGACGTTTATCAGGATAAGCCATTTTTATTCCAGCAATAGTTCCTCCAGCATTTGAATGATCTCCTGATAAAATAACTGGAAATTTATTTTTCCCGAGCACTTCACTTACTGAAGAACTAACACGTTTATAAACTTCTACAACTCCTTTAATTCTTTTAGCCGATTCAAAAGTAACATCTTCCCAAAGGCGATCATTTTCATTTTCAATCTTTACAATTTTAGCTTTTTTGAAATAATCACTTTTTGAATTAAGTGCTGCTATTTTAACTGCATCTATTCCTAAGCTAGCCCCTCTAGTTCCTGCGCCAATTTCAGATTTGTTTTCAACTAATACGATTCGTTTCATACGGCTCTATCAATTTTAGGGTGTAGTCTAAAAAGTGACTACAAATTTTTGTTTCAATTGAATTGCGAGTTTACTAAAAAATATGGAGTTTCACAAATATATTTCCTTTGGTAATTAGGGAACAATTGCAAAATTGCGTGTTTCTCCAGAAACTGAAAACAAACCTACAGCTCCATCACTCATGTTTGTAGGAACATTAGCAGGTGGTGAATCAAAAATACCTCCTCTAAAATCAGTTTGAAAACGAATCGCAAAAACTGCATCATAAATTTCTTTTGAGATAGCATGTTGTGCTACAGTAATGGTATCTCCTGATTCTACATCATCAATATAGGTAAGCTCTACTTCATATAAATAAGTTCCGTCTGGTAAAAACTCATCAGACTGCGATAATTGCTCAGGAACACTATCATTTCTCAGCACACCATTTACATAGATTTTCCAAGCATAATAGTCTCCAAAACCTGGAGCTTCTTGTGTACTAAAACGGATGGTGTAATCTTCAATCTCAGTAGTACTTCCATCCACATAATTAGGCTCAAGAATTACAGTATCAACAGTTGGAGAATAGTCACAATAATCCTTTCCTGTATAAGTCTTCCCAGCATAATCGATAGAAAGTGTATACTCTTTACCTATTTCAGCCACTGCACTATTGTTTGATTGATAAACTCCTGGAGATACTTCGTTGAAATCAAATGTATTCGTTCCCTCTGTTACTTTAACTGTAGCGCCAGATATTAATGTTGGTTCATCTGAAGAATAAAAGTTGGCTGACTCTCCTAACTTAACAATATGTTCTTGTGCGTAAGATGAAAATTGAGCATCTACAACTAATCTTTTGTTCTCTTCAGTATTTAAGTCTACTTCAATTACTTTTGTACAACTTGATAAAGCTAGTACTCCTAATCCTATTGTGTATAATAAACTTTTTTTCATGTCTTAAAATTTAAAATTGTAAGTAATTGATGGAATCACTTTAAACAAGTATAGCATTTGAGCTTCTGTAACTCCTGTTTCTTTATTCTCAACAAAGTTTAAGCTGTAAGCATTGGCTCTATTGTATACATTGTATACTGAGAATACCCACTCCCCTTTGAATTTTTTAGAATCGTATTTCTTTCCTTTTAAAGTCGCCGAAAGATCCATTCTATGATATGCAGGTAATCTTTCAGAGTTTTTAGCGGAATAAATAGGAATGGTTTGACCTTGATAAACAAACTTTCCTGTTGGCATCGACACTGCTCTTCCTGTATTATAAACCCAGTTAAGAGACAATGAAAAACGTTTAGAAAACTCATAACTTGTTACAAACGAAATGTTGTGTGGTTGATCATATTTGGCAGGATATGCCACCCCCTCATTAATCAAAGGAATGTCCTTAAATACTCTTGAATAGGTATAACTTAACCATCCCGTCCATTTTCCTTTAGTTTTCTTGGCCATCAACTCTAATCCATAAGATTGCGCCTCTCCTATTCTTAATTCACCTTCTAAGCCTTGGTTAAAAATCAACTGTGCATGATCTTTAAAATCAATGGTGTTGTACATTTTCTTGTAATACACTTCGGCAGAGGTTTCTATAGCATTGTTGCTAAAGTTTTTAAAATACCCCAAAGCGACTTGATCTGCAAATTGCGGCTTTACATTCGGGCTACTAGAAAACCATACATCTAATGGAGATGAAGAAGTAGAATTTGAGGCTAATTGTATATACTGTCTTGTTCTATTATAACTTGCTTTTACAGAACTTGTTTCATCCAATGTATATTTTAACCCTAAACGAGGCTCAAGTCCTCCATAAGTTTGATAGATTTCTCCATCTTTATAATAGCTAGTATCACTAATGTTAAATTCGTTATCATACTTGTATACTGTCGCTTTTCCGATATTTTGAAACAGTGAATACCTTAACCCATAAACTGCTGAAAAACGGTTATTAAATTGTTGTTCATTAGACACATAAACAGCATGTTCTAATGAGTTTGTAGTAGGTGTTTTAATTTCATTTTCGATTCCCTCATTTGTAAAACTAATAGTCCCCGGAGAAATTTCATGGAAAGCTGATTGTAAACCAAACTTAATCGTGTTTTTAGGATTTAAATAATAATTAAAATCTTCTTTGATATAATAATCATTGATTTTCGACTTCCATGAGAAATTAAAGCTATCATCAGTAGAAGGCGTTCCTAATTCATAATTATAACTACTAAAAACCACAGTACTATTTAAGAATAACTTATCATTAAAAATATGGTTCCATCTCAATGTTCCTGTAGCATTCCCCCAATCCATATTAAACTGATTATTAATACTCAAGACGTCTCTACCAAAATAACCAGATAAAAAGACTCTGTTGTTGTCATTTAAGGTGTAATTCCCTTTAATATTTGCATCATAGAAATATAATTTTGTACCATCTAAATCTTGATTTCTGGCTAGAGGTAAAAATAAATCCGCATAAGTTCTTCTTCCTGAAAGCATAATTGCTCCTTTATCCTTTTTGATAGGAGCAGTCAAAGTTAAACGACTAGAAATTGTTCCTATTCCCCCTTGTCCAGAGAACTTTTTCATATTTCCATCTTTCATTCTAATATCCAGAACCGATGCTAGACGTCCTCCATATTGAGCAGGAATCCCTCCTTTATACAATTCGACATTCTTTAAAGCATCAGGATTAAAAACTGAGAAGAATCCCATTAAGTGAGAAGCATTATAAACATTTGCCTCATCCAATAAAATTAAGTTTTGATCAGCAGCTCCTCCTCTTACAAAGAACCCAGAACCTCCTTCACCTATGGTTTGAACCCCTGGTAAAAGTTGAATTGCTTTAATCACATCCACTTCTCCCATCAACGCTGGTATTCCTTTTATTTGTTCAATATTGAGCTCATTTTTACTCATATCGAGACTTTCTACATTTTTATTACTGGCTTCACCGGTAATCACCACTTCGTCAAAAGTTGTTGATGTTTCCGTTAACTCAACATTTAACTTTACATTTTTATCAAGTACTATTTCCTTTGTAACACTCTCAAACCCTAAATATGAGTAGACAATTTTGTAGGTTCCTTTGGGTAAGGTTAAAGAATAAAAGCCATAAACATTAGTAATGGTACCTTTGGGCTGATCGGCTATTTTAATACTTGCTCCAATTAAACCTTCACCGTTTGAAGCATCATTTAAATTACCACTGATGGTAAATTTCTCTTGTGCGAAAAAACCTAAATTAATAATTAGGAATAATCCGAAGATGATATTTTTCATATTACAAATTAAGTTGTTAGCGCAAAGCTAACAGGTATATTCAAATTAAATGTTAATTCTTTGTCAAATAGAACAACTAAATAAACGAAATGTTGCATCTAATGAACATTTTTTTTTGTGAGACGTTTAACAAACTAATAAGTTACACCAATTTAAATTTATTTTCAACTTCTTCATCTAACAAGGCAATTTGCACCACTTCATCCATTTTAGAAACATAGTTGAACGTTAAGCCTTCTAAATATTCTGGATTAATATCGTCAACATCTTTTCGGTTCTTCTCACAAAGGATCAGCTCTTTGATATTCGCACGTTTAGCTGCTAGGATTTTTTCTTTGATTCCTCCAACAGGCAACACCTCTCCTCTTAAGGTAATTTCCCCTGTCATCGCTAAATACTTTTTTACTTTACGTTGGGTAAATAAAGAAGCTAAAGCTGTTAACATGGTAATACCAGCTGATGGTCCATCTTTTGGTGTTGCTCCAGCAGGAACATGAATATGGACATTGTGTTCGTCAAAATATTTAGCTTCGATTCCCCAATTTTCAGCATGAGCTTTTAAATATTCTAAAGCAATTACCGCTGATTCTTTCATTACATCTCCAAGGTTTCCAGTCAAAGTTAACTTCCCTTTTCCCTTAGTAATAGAAGACTCTATAAATAGGATATCTCCACCATTTCTCGTCCAAGCTAATCCAGTAACAACACCTGCTACATCGTTTGAAATATATTTATCTTTCTCATAAGAGGGCCCTAAGATTTCAACTAGATCTTCTTTTTGAATCGTTGTTTCATACGTTTCTTCAAGTGCCAATTGTTTTGCTCTATAACGAACAGTTTTAGCAATTCTTTTTTCTAAACCTCTTACTCCACTTTCAGAAGTATAGGCCTCAATAATATATTCTATTGCTTCATCTGTTAAAGCATATTGTTCCTCTTTTACACCATGCTCTTTCAATTGTTTTCGAATCAAATGACGCTTAGTAATTTCAATTTTTTCTTCTACGGTATAACCAGTTACTTCAATAAACTCCATTCGATCTCTTAAAGCTGGTTGAATTGTTGCTACTTCATTAGCCGTTGCAACAAACATCACTTTAGATAAATCGTATTCTATTTCAACAAAATTATCTTTAAATGTATCATTTTGCTCTGGATCTAAGACTTCTAATAAAGCAGATGAAGGATCTCCATGATTACTTGTTCCCACTTTATCTATTTCATCTAAGACAAAAACAGGATTAGATGACTTTACTTTCTTTAGGCTGGTCATGATTCTTCCTGGCATCGCTCCAATATACGTTTTTCGATGTCCTCTAATTTCAGCTTCATCATGGACACCTCCTAATGACATTCGAATATATTTTCTTCCAACCGCTTCAGCAATTGATTTCCCTAAAGAGGTTTTACCAACTCCTGGAGGTCCATACAAACATAGAATTGGAGACTTCATATCTCCTTTTAACTTCAACACAGCCAGATATTCTATGATACGTTCTTTTACTTTTTCTAATCCAAAATGATCTCTATCAAGAATTGCTTGTGCTTCTTGTAAATTGAACTTGTCTTTTGTGTATTTCCCCCATGGTAAATCCAATAATGTTTCAATATAATTCAGTTGAACACCATATTCAGCACCTTGTGGATTCATTCGTTCCAACTTACTGAGTTGTTTTTCAAAAGTTTTAGCAACTGACTTTTTCCACTTTTTCTTTTTTGCTTTATTTCTAAATTCTATCAGCTCTTGTTTTTGAGGATTATCCCCCAACTCATTTTGTATTTCCTTCATTTGTTGCTGTAGGAAATACTCACGTTGTTGCTTATCTAGATCAACTCTTACACGAGACTGGATATCATTTTTAATCGCTAATAACTGTAATTCTTTATCTAAATGTTTTAACAGGGAATTGGCACGTTTTTCTAAGTTAGGTTCTGCCAATACAGCCTGCTTCTCCTCTACTTCAGCATTCATGTGTGAAGCTATAAAATTAACTAGGAAAGAATTACTCTCAATATTCTTTAATGCAAATGAAGCCTCAGAAGGAATTTGTGGAGACTCCTTAATAATTTTAAGTGCCGTATCTTTTAATGTTTGATAAAGTGCTTTAATTTTCTCATCATTATCATCTGACTTAATTTCTTCAAACTCTTCAACTCTAGCTATTATATATGGCTCTTCTGCTACCAATTCTTTTAATTCAAAGCGTTTCTTCCCTTGGATAATAACAGTTGTACTTCCATCTGGCATCTTTAAGACTTTTACAATGTGTGCTATTGTACCAATGGTATTTAAGTCTGAAAATTTAGGTTCCTCTATATTTACATCTTTTTGTGCTACAACACCAATCGTTCTAGAAGCCTTTTCTGCATCTTTGATTAATTTAATAGATTTATCTCTTCCAACAGTAATAGGAATAACTACACCAGGAAAAAGCACATTATTCCTTAGCGAAAGGATAGGCAATTCATTGGGGATTTCTTCTTTATTTATTCTATCCTCATCTTCTTCCGACATTAATGGTATAAATTCAGTATTTGAATCAATATCATCAACTAGTCCCAATATTTTATCTGATAAAAAGTCACTCATAATTTATTCTTTTACGTCAAATTGACAGTATGTATCTTTTTTAACTTAGCAAGCATTGCTACAATAAACACTTAATAAGCTGATATACCCAGTTTTAAAGTGCTTCAACAACGTTTCCTTTCGACTATTTGTTCAATGCTTATGCCAAATCGCTTTAACGGCAAAATTGACTGTTTTTTTTACCAAACAAATTAAGAATTACGACATACTACGTATTTACTATCCCTATCTGACACAATACTTTTGAATAAAAAACAATTATGAAATACATTGCACTTATCCTTCTAACCCATCTTGCTTTAATCAGTTTTGCTCAAAAAAATAAAGGCGGTGAAAAAAATCACAACAGTAAAGAGCTTGACCTAAAGAAAGACTTTGATGTTTCAGGAAAATCTGTTCTTAAAAAATCAGAGCAAGTTGCCTTAACCAAAGTAGCACTTCATTTTAAAAAAATCACTAATAATCAAGTATATGTAGGTAAAGGAAATGATAAAATTTCTGCTTCTTCATGGGCTATATTAGATGGTGTTTCTGATCAAACTTTTCAAAACATTACGGATGAATTTTATAAACGCTTAAACGATAAATTAAAAGCAGAAGGATTAGCTGTCACTGACTGGAATACTGTTGCAAGCGCTAAAAACTTTAGTAAAGTCAACGACAAACAAATCAAAAAGTATTGGTCCAACAAAAACATTGGTTTAATCAATGTTTACACAGCTAACGAAGGGCCTCATTGTAAACAAGTGGTTGGAAACCCTGGTATATGGTCTGCATATGCTAAGCTAGGAAAAGAATTGAAAGCTAACCCTATCGCATTAGATATCATTATTGATTTTGCCAGGTTTGATTTAAAAATGAAACAGAGTGGTTACTATTTTAGAACAACATCAGCCAACTCTAATGTCTTTCCTCAAATTTCAATCGAAAAATCTACTGGAGCCACAGGTTTTAATTCAATAGCTACCAACCTAACAGCTGTTGGGAAATATGGTGAAGCCAGTATCATTAATATGAAAAAGAATATCTACTTCGAAGATGAATTTGCTCAAAACATTGAAAGTCATAGTGGAAAACTTCCGGAAAGTATGCAAAAGAAAATCAGTTTTGGAACAAATTTAACGACTGGAACATTTGTGATTAATGTTGATGAAGAAGCGTATAAAGTAGCTGTATTAAACGCTCTTGATACTTATACAGATTACATGATAGCTCAAATTAAATTAATTAGAAAATAAACCAATAAAGCGATGAAAAAAATAGGATATATAGCTCTTTTAGGATGGTGTAGTTTGTTATACACTAGCTATAATGCACAAACAATCACGTATGAAGTGATAGAAGATTCACCAGAATTAACTCCATCTACTGTTGTAAATCTAGATCTTGCTCAACTTGATATGAATGGAGTAATTGAATCTTGGAGTTTTAACCTTGGTTTATGGGGGTATCACGACATCATCAAGAATAAAGTATCTATTGATTATAACCTCAAAAAAAGCTGGTTAGCATTAGGTAAATTGAGTAATAAAAACTACCCTGGTAACTTAGAAGTAAATATAGGTGCTAACCTATTGCTCACCAATAAGACTAAAAATAAGCAACTAAAAATTTCATTAGATAGAGAATATAAAGGTAGTCACTATAATTATGCAGAGGGAACAAGAACAGATAATTATGTAGAAACTAGCATCATTATCCCTGGAAAAGTAACCGTAAGAAACGGGGTTCGTGGAGGATTATATTACAAAAGTAACGCCTACGAATTTAGTGACTTTGGCTCTTCAATATATAGAAGATATGGTGGTAAAATGACCTCAGCTGGGATTTATGGAGGGGTAATGACAAGAAGATCTAAAAACCTATTTATTAAAACAGATGAATATGGTGTTTGTTTTAATTCTATTGGAGATGAATTTTACCTAGATGCCTTAATTCTTCCATACAATAAATTTATGGATAATATCACTACAGGAGATGAAACTAGAGTTGATGAAAGTGCATTTATTAAACAACAGATAAAAGCTAGCCCAATAGGTTTTAGAGTTGGTTGGAAATCTTATCAAATAGCTAAAAAAGCTAAAACAGGAAAGAAGTTCGGGTTGAGCTTTATGTTTGAAGCTGGTTTAAAACCATATCTCGGACCATTTCTTAATGGAGGGTTAAGCATCACCTTAGTCAAACATAATATTCACTAAAAAATGAAACCTTTAGCATACATCATCTTTCTATGTTCTTTTTGCAGTTCTCAAGCGCAAAACTTAACTGACTTTAACTACTTAGGAGATAACTATAGTGCTGACGAAACTTATTTAAGCGTTGCTATAAGTAGAAGTAAACTCACCAATTTGACTGCCCCTTATTTTGAAAATCATACTAAAAATGGCTTTACAGGAACTGTTGACCTAAAAAAAGTAACTTTTAAAAAAGGACAAAACCGTTTCTTTTATGAGCATAAGCTAATTGGTGATTTATTCATGTTATCTAGAGAGATTCTGTTTAAAAATCACCATGCAATATACAGACAAGAATCTAGTAACTTATCGTGTGGGATTCTTGGTTGGGCTGCATGGACATGGAATATCAATGCCCCTAAGAAAAATTCGTTATCAATGGGTTTTAATCTTCATGATTATTTTTTGACTGCTACCTATGTTGTTGACTCAAGCTCAAATGGTGGTAAAAGAGAAAGTCTAGAGCCACAAGGTTATTGGTTTTCTGCTGGTCCAAAATTGGTATATAATCGCTCTATTTCTAAACATTTTATTCTTGAAGCAGCTGCCTCCTATTCTATTTCTTATTGGAGAGCTGTTTCGCTTTCTTATGCTACAGTTGATGACAATTATCCTAAACCACATTTTGGTCAAGTTAGGTTAGAAATATTATCAGCTGTTGGTTTTTTTGCTGGATTTGACTATAATTGGGTTATTAATCGTGGAAATTTACCAAATAGCACCAAAAGATTTGATGCTTTATTAGGGTTTAGATTCATGCTTTAGTATCAACTATAATAAAATGAAATTTTTATCCCTCTTTATTCTTTTTCTTATCCCTTTCATTTCCTTTTCAGTTGACAAGGATTCGTTAGCTATAGAACAAATCTTAAAACGTTCTTTACAAGTTGTATATAGCAATCCAGACTCAGCTTTTATTTATTGTCAAGAAGCTGAAAAACAGAGCAAAGAATCTTTGTTCTTTAAAAGCAAAACATTATTACATTATGGCATTTACTATGATGTTACGAGTCGTTTTGACTCTTCTGTAAAAGCTTATAATCAAGCGCTTGAATTAGCTCAAAAAGGGAATCACATATCGATAGAAGCAAGTGCTTTAAATAATTTAGGTTTAATTCATTGGAATCAATCCAATTTTGATTTGGCTATTGAGTATTACAATAAAAGCATTCTTCAGTTTGAAAAGATTAACAAAAAAAATGGTATAGCCAGTACTTTAAACAATATTGGACTAATTTATAACGAACTTAAGAATTATAGAAAAGCCATTGATTATTATTATCAGTCTTTGGCCTTATATCAGGAAATTGAAGATCAATATGGAATGAGTGCTGCTTATTCCAACTTGGCTATTGTATACTCTAACCTTAGAAAATCGGATTCAGCTTACTACTTCTTTCAACAATCAACTGTTCTCAAACATCAAATAAATGATCAGTGGGGAATTGCTACCAACTATACCAATTTAGCAGTTGACTTTCATCTCAGCGAAATCTATGATTCTTCTCTTTTTTATAACAGAAAAGCAGAAGTAATCTACAGAAACATTAAGAACAAAAACAACCTAGCTTCTTGTCTCTCAGGAATTGGTAGAGATTTACTGATGCTTAAAAGGTATTCTGAAAGTGAGCAATCTTTAATTGAAGCCGAGCAATTAGCTTTAGAAACCAATGCCCAAAAATACCTTAGAAATATCTATGATCATTTTTCAGAATTATATTATTATACCAATCAACATAAAAAAGCCTATGAATATTTAAAAAAACGATTAAATATTGGCAATACAATTTACAACACTGAAAAAGACCGTACAATTAATGAAATTCAAACTAAATACGAAACTGCTAAAAAGGATAAAGAATTAGCTGAGCAAAAAGAAGAAATACTAAGACAAGAGTTAACTGTAAAAACAAGAAACATTCAACTACTCACAATTATTGGCGTTTTATTTATCGTCATTACCATCACCATCATCATTCTTCAAAACCAACTGAATAAAAGAAAAAAGTTACAATTAGCATTTGAAGCTCAAGAAAAGATTAAAGCCGTTAATCACGAAAGAGAATTAGCGGAAGATAAACTAAGAATTTCGAGGGATTTACATGACAATATAGGCTCACACCTAACTTTTTTAATCACCTCTATTGATAACCTTTCTTATGCAGAAACATCTGAGCAAAAGAAAGCTAAAATGGAGAAGATCAGTAATTTTGGTAGAGATACAATGAAAGAACTTAGGAGCACAATTTGGGCCATGAAAAATGAAGGAAGTTCTTTACAGGAATTGATTTATAAAATCATCGATTTAAAAGCCCATATTCCTATTCCAATTCATATCAATGAACACAATAGCTCCACCATTAAACTGACTTCAATTCAAATCTTAAATAGTTATAGAATTGTTCAAGAAGCTATTCAAAACACAACTAAATATGCCAATGCTACCGAAATAACGATCCACTTTAAACACGTTGAAAACAACTTAAACATTACCATCATTGATAATGGAAAGGGCTTTGATATCGATACGATAACTCCTAGAGGTATTTTAAATATGCAGCATCGATGTGAGTTATTAAACGGAGATTTTAGTCTAAAAAGTAACGCTTCAGGAACTGTTATTACTTGCAGGATTCCTATTTAGTATTGTTATAGAGGTTCTACGCGATATCCCTTAGCTCGTAATAATTCTATCACTCCTTTTTCTCCAGGTAAATGAGCAGCTCCAACCGCCATAAACACGCTTCCTTTTAACAGGTATGCCTCTACTCTATTAGCCATATTGGTATTTCGACGATACAGGAATTGCTCATTAAAATCCTCCATACTAATAGAAGAATTTTCTGAGTCCTGATCCATTACGGTCATCAAACTATCCAAGTCTCCGGAAACGTATATTGCTAACATGTCATCCATACTCATTTTATCCTTCTTTCCATAGTCTTTAACCGCTTTTACCAACTCTTCTGCTTGAGTTTTTACAGGAATAGACTTAAATGCATTAACTTGCTCATCCATGGTTTCCAAACCAACTAATAATTTCCCCTCTTTTTTAGCTTTTTTAAACCAATGCATATCTAAAGCATTTTGCTGTTCTTGATTTAAATCCTTAGTGACAACAATTTGTGTCGTAACGATAGGTTGCATTTTGTTAAATAAAAATAGAGACATTCCAACAGAGTCTATAAAAAACTGATTAACTAAATCATATTCTTTTGGGGAAAGTAATGTTTTTAACGTTTGCCCCGAATCCATCAACATAGCATCTAACATTTCACTCCTATTTATACTATCCATATTTAATTCCATAGCATAAATATCTGCTTGTTGAAAAGCTTCTTCTACTCCTTCCTTAAATTGAAAAACTCGATTGTCTTGGGAATGAAAAGTACCATACAAATACGAAGTTTCCGCTAGCTTATCCCCCGTTATTTTCCAGCATAAACTACGATATTTATCCTGAGCATTAATCGCAATAAAAAGACTACTTATCAAAAGAAATGTTAATATTATGTGTTTATTTTTCATATTTATTCTTTTTTTTATTAGATTGTATAGTGTAAAACACTACATGTAAACTATAACCCCTCACCAAATTTACTATATTATTATGCTGTCCGATACTATTTTAGATAAATATTTAGACAATTATCAGGGTAAATTTGCTGATTTAATTGTAATATGTGAACGTTTTTTACGTATTGCAATTTTAAAAGACAATAAAACTTCTAGTAATTATCTATCTATTGTACTTGATGCTGTACACAATACAGATCATAAAAATAAAGACGAAATAGAAGCCATTGAAAAATTATGTATCGCTGTTTCAATGTACTTTAATTCAAATTATGTATATGCACTTTCACTCTCTGAGAAAGCGATGTACACCCTAAGAAACTCTGAACTAAAAAACTTTTATAATGTATTAGCTATTACATCTGGTTTAGCTTATCGAGGATTGGGGAAACTAGATAAAGCAGTTCAATTATTCTTAAACAGCTATCAACTCAATGAAGTTTCGGAAAACTTATTTGAATATAATATTGTCTGTAGCTATCAATTAGCTGAAATTCATTTATCAATCAAGGACCTCTATCAAGCTGAGAAGTTTTATCAACTCACACTTGAATTATCTAAAAAAAGTAACACTACATTAACGCACTTTAGAGCTAATGTGGGAATCGCAAACCTATACCTCCATAAAGATGAATATGATTTATGCAAAAAACATTTAGATATAGCCTATACACTTGAAGGTATTGGAAATGGTGCTCTTGGTAGAGTTCTATGTGATTATGGCCTCTTCTATTACAAAACTAAAGACTATAATAAGGCTATAAAATACCTAAAAGAAAGCCTATCCATCAGATTGGAATATTCGCTTATTGATGCTGCTTCAACTAATTATATGAATTTAACAAAAATATATTTAGCGCTTAATCAATATGACGAAGCTTTACAAAACATTGAAAAAGCTTATGAAATATGTATGGAACATAGATCGGAGACTAAGATTATGCAATGTTATTATTTATTGGCCCAAACTCACAAACGTATAGAAAATTTTAGCAAAGCTGTTCAATATTTCGATTTGTATATTAATCTATATCAAAGTAATCATAAAAAGCAACTAGAGAACATCTATTTCATCAAGAATAGTAACATCAATTGATTATAAGTCTTTATTTCTCTATAGTTTGTACCTCTTCTGGTTTTTGTAAATAATAGGTATAAAACCACATCAATGTAAACGAGGGAATAAAATCTAAACCTGGTAAAAACTCTTCTACAGCACCAAGGACACCTCCTATTACACCCTTTACTCCTCTGTACATAATGAATAAAGCAAAACCTGATATTGGAGCCCAAATAAAATCAATTACTTCACCTAAAGCTGGAATCAAATAAGAAGCCATACCTATGAGGTCAAAAATTAGCCCTACTATTAATAATATACTTTTTTTGTTCATTTCGTTTTTGTTTTGTAGCTAGTAACTAGCTGGTTGTTAGTACTAGTACATCCTCAAAGACTATTCCAAGTTCATTTTACTACCAAATTTTTGCTATTTTGTCAGCAGGTTGGCGCATTGAATCTCCTTCTTGAACATCAAAAGCTTCAAAAAACTCTGGCATATTGCTTAAGGTCCCATTAACTCTGTACTTTCCTGGAGAGTGAGGATCAGTTGAGACACGTGTAACAAGTGCGTTATCTCTAATGTTATTTTTCCAAACGTGTGCAAAAGCAATAAAGAAACGTTGTTCAGGCGTATATCCTCCTATTGTTTGCTTTTCCTTTCCCTCTAAAGAGCGTAAATAGGCATGGTATGCAATTGTTAACCCACCAAAATCGGCGATGTTTTCTCCTAGTGTTAATTCTCCATTTACAAATACGCCTTCTAAAACTTCATAGGCATTATATTGATCAATTAATTTCTGTGTTTTCTCATTGAATTTATTTTTATCCTCAGGAGTCCACCAATCGTTCATTTGACCTTGCGCATCATATTTAGACCCCATATCATCAAATCCATGGGTAAACTCATGGCCTATTACTGCCCCCATTCTTGCATAATTAACGGCATCTTCATAATGCTCACTAAAGAAAGGTTTTTGCATAATTCCAGCTGGGAATACGATTTCATTAAGTAAAGGATTATAATATGCATTGACAATATGTGGGACCATTCCCCATTCCATTTTATCAATTTCTTTTTCCAGTTTACTTAAATTTTCAGCGACATTAAAGCGGTTAGAATTAATCACATTTTGAAAATATGAATTTCGATTAATCGTCAAAGAAGAATAATCTTTCCATTGATCGGGGAAACCTAATTTTCTTGCAAAAGCTCCTAATTTTTCTTTGGCTTTAGCTTTTGTTTCGTTCCCCATCCAATCTAAATGGTCTATACGCTCGTCAAACACTAAAGTAATATTCTCTACCATTTGATTAATTTTAACTTTTGCATCTTCACTAAAGTTATCTTCAACAAAAGCTTGCCCCAAAGCTTCTCCAACAGCAGAATTAGTAACTGCTGCTATCCCTTGTTTCCACATTGGTTTTGGGACTTTAGTCCCTCTCATAATTGTATTATAAAAATGAAAATTTTCCTGAGCCATTCTTGTTGTTAAAGCATCCGAAAATGAATTGACTAGCTTCCACTTTAAATACAATTTTAAATCTTCCAAAGGTTCTTCAGCTATTAACTGATCTAAACCTTCAATAAAACGTGGTTGACCAATAATTATAGTATCAATATTGGTTATCCCTCTTTCTGACAAATAGGTATTCCATAAGAGGTTCGGATAAGAAGCATCAAATAGTCCTGAAGCTGTTTTATTGTAGTTTTCCTCTACCTTTCTTAATTCAACAGGTCCTTTACTGATTTCTGCTAATTTTTCTTCAATGGCATAAGCAATCAAATTGGCTGGTTGTTTGGTTGTTATTGAAATGGCTGCTTCTGCAAACAAACTACTCATATACATTTGATATCCACTCCTCACTTTTTCTGAGCGTTCATCTTTTTTGAAATAGTATTCTTTATTAGGTAAACCTAAACCTCCTTGATAGACATGCAACCTGTATTTGGTATTTCTCTTAGAATCTTGGCCAACATATACTCCCCAGAAAGCCCCAACTCCTCGATCATGTAGATGTGCAACAGCTTTAATTAATCCCTCTTTCGTTGTGATTTGTTCTATATGTTCTAATTCTGGTTTAAGTAACGTAATTCCTTGTTCATTTCTCTTAACAGTATCCATGAAAGAAGCATAATAATCTCCAATTAATTGATTGGCTGAGCCGTTTTCAAAAGTTTCACTTGAGGCCTTTTCTAAAATATTATTTAAGATATTATTATTTCGATCAGCTAAAACATTAAAACTACTCCATCGACTTTCTTCTTCTGGAATTGGATTGTTTTTGAGCCATTCTCCACAAGCAAACTGGTAAAAATCTTGCTTAGGGTCAACAGTTGAATCAATGTATTCAAATTCTAATTCGACCCTAGAATCTTCTACACTTTTAGGAGAGGTCTCAGTTATTTCTTTATTAACTTCTTCTGTTTTATTGGTATGTGTTTTTGTTTCACAAGCAACTAATAATAAAGAGATTAAGGGGAAGTATTTTAAGCTTTTCATAAGTATATTCTGTTGTTGTCGCGAATATAAAAATTCGTTTTTAAATTTTCGAATATTCTTTTCATTCAGTATTAACAGATAACGTTTATTTATAAACAATTAAAAAGCGAGCAAACAACTCTTAACAACTTTTAATTAAATAATGCTTTGTGATTGCTCCTTTAAAATTAATTTTGCAAGAAATTTCTAATTAAGGTCATGACGAGATTAAGTGTAAACATCAATAAAATAGCAACGCTTAGAAATGCTAGAGGAGGAAATGTTCCTAACCTTGTTGAATTCGCAAAAAAAATTGAAACATACGGAGCTGAGGGGGTAACTGTTCATCCTAGACCTGATGAAAGACATATTACTTATCAAGATGTAAGGGATTTAAAACCTATATTAACTACAGAGTTCAATATTGAGGGGAATCCAAAAGAACAAAAATTTATTGACTTAGTACTAGAAAATAAACCTGAACAAGTGACTTTAGTTCCTGATGTACAAGGACAACTAACCTCAAATCATGGTTGGGACACTGTAAAACATCGTGAATTTTTAACTGAAATTTTAGCACTTTTTAAAGCTGAAAGGATTCGAACTTCTGTATTTGTTGACGCTATACCTTCTATGGTTGAAGGAGCTAAAGCATGTGGTAGTGATCGTATTGAATTATATACCGAATCGTATGCTTCTTTATTCCATTCGGATCCGTCCAAAGCGATTGCTCCATTTATTACAGCAGCTCACAAAGCCAACGAAATAGGAATTGAAATAAATGCTGGTCATGACTTGGATTTAAACAACCTAAAGTTCTTTAAGGATTCTATCCCTAATCTTAAAGAAGTCTCAATTGGCCACGCTTTAATTGCAGATGCTCTTCATTATGGTATGGAAAATACAGTACAGTTGTATTTAAGAGCTCTTAAGCATTAATGAAGTATTCTTGACATAACTACTAAGCAAATGAAATTACATTATAAAAAATATGGGGAAGGACAGCCACTTATCATTGTTCACGGTTTATTTGGGACACTAGATAACTGGCAAACTTTAGGCAAGAAATTCGCGGAGCATTTTGAGGTTTATTTAGTTGATCAACGTAATCATGGGCATTCTCCTCATTCTGAGGATATGAACTATCAATTAATGTCAGACGATTTACATGAATTAATTACTGATTTAGATTTATCTGATGTCATTTTAGTTGGTCACTCCATGGGAGGAAAAGCCGTGATGACTTATGCCACCCAACATCCCGAATACATTGATAAATTAGTTGTTGTAGATATTGCCCCTAAACAATACCCACTACATCACCAACAAATCTTAGCAGGATTGAACGCTATTGACCTTTCTGTTGTTAAAACCAGAAGAGCAGCAGATGCAGTACTTTCAGAATATATTTCAGATCTTGGCGTAAAACAGTTCTTATTAAAAAATTTATATTGGGTTGAAAAAGGACAATTAGGCTGGCGAATCAATATTCCAACGCTAACCAATCACATGGATGAAATCTTAGCGGCAACACCATCGATACGAGTAGAAACTCCTACGCTTTTTATTCGTGGGGAAAAATCCAACTATATCACAGAAGATGATTATCAAAACATCTACAACCAATTTTTAGATAGTGAAATCGAAACAATTTATAATGTTGGACACTGGGTACATGCTGAAAATCCATTGGAGTTTTACCAATTATTATATGATTTTGTGCAATAATGGAAACCCTTAAAAAGTTCTGCCAACAACAAGGCTATTCCTATCATTTTAAATTGACGAAAATTTTAGCCGGGAATGGAACTTATGATTATCTTGAAAAACATTTTATTGCTTTTGTTTACAAAAAAGTTAAGCTATCAATAAGCAGTAGTTATGGTTATCAAGACCACTCTTCTATTACTTTTTCTTTTAAAACCGTTAAACCTATACCGTCTATATCCATAGATACTTATGAAAATTTATATAGGAAGCTTGTAGGAGTCAAGACCCCATGGAAGATAAGCTGTAAAGACTTTCAACTAAAAGAATTAACCCTTGAACAACTGAATGTTAGTCGCTTAACAGAACTTGCTAACAATACATCTTTCTCACCAACAATGAGTTCTAGCAATAGCTCAAATCACTATGAATTCAAAACATTTTATACCCTAGGAAAAGCTGAAGAGGTAGAACATTTTGAGAAAATCATTAACTTTCACAAGGCATTAATCGACCATATCATATCTAGATATAAACTAAAGTTATAGCAATGAAAAAAGCTTATTTTAATTGGAGTTCTGGTAAAGATTCATCTTTAGCACTTTATGAAATAAAAAAGGATGCATCGCTAAGTATTGAACAACTTGTGACCTCTGTTAACTCACATTTTAATCGTGTTTCAATGCATGGTTTAAGGATCTCTTTATTACAACAACAAGCTGATGCCATTGGAATACCCTTGGATTTAATCGAACTACCTCAGAATCCATCTATGGAAGAATACAATGAGCTATTAACAGCAAAAATTAAAGACTACCAAAACAAAGGGTTTGAACATTGTATTTTTGGCGATATTTTTCTCGAAGATCTGCGAACTTACAGAGAAAACCAATTAAAACCTTACGGCATTACAACCTCCTTTCCATTATGGAAAAAAGATACTTCCTCTTTGATTAAGCGCTTCATTGCTTTAGGTTTTAAAGCTATTGTTATCTGTATTAATTCACAAAAATTAGAACACTCCTTTCTTGGAAGAGTAATTGATGAAGACTTTATCAATGATTTACCAAACGATGTTGATCCATGTGGTGAGCATGGAGAATTTCATACTTTTTGCTATGACGGTCCAATTTTTAAACACCCTATCGTGTTTGATAAAGGAGAAGAAACTTACAGAACATATCCTATCAATGATTCAGAAACTATTGGCTATTGGTTTCTTGATTTAATTCCAGGTTCTCGTTAAAACTTATAACGCAATAACAAATACCCTGAATAGACTTGATTTGGAACTTCTAAAACTGGCGTTGAATCGTATAATAAACTATAAGTAGCAACCACGCTAAATTCTTTTGAAACTTGATAAGACAATGATGTTTCATTAGATAACCTAAAATCATTTAGTAAATTGACTTTAGGCTGATAATAATTAATCAATCGTAACTTCCACTTTTCATTCAAATCCCAATTAAAAGAGAGGTAAGAAGTCATTCTTAAAGCATGATGAAAAGTCTCAATAGTTGTTTCTTCATATTCGTACATCCCTCCTATACTAAAATTACAATTAATCGTATCATTTCCTACAAGTTTAGCGCGGGCTCCAGCTCCTAATAAAAAACGTTGCTTAATTTTTTGTACTCCATTAAACTGGACCTGAGTAAACAACTCACTTTTTAATGTTGCATCAGTATTTAGATCTTGTATTCTTCTTAAGTGAACTCCTCCTTTGTTGATTAGGTCATCACTATTCTTTTTGATTAACTTAAAATCAGTTAAAAATAAATAGGTAACAGAGTCTTTCTTATAATTAATGGTTGATTTATTAAAAAACTCAAAAATAGAACGTGTATTTTCCGTATATTTTATAGAGACGTCGACATTTCCTTTCCAGCCATTTTCATCAACATCTCCTCTCCTTTTTTCAACATTTAAAATCTGTCCAAAAACAACACTTGAAATCAAGGCAAAAAAGAGTGTATAAAAAAATTTAAACATCTGGCAAAGATAAATATTACTGCTATACCCTACTCATAACACATACTATTTTATTAAATTTGTTGTTATGAAAATTTATAAACTTAAGGGATTACTTCAAAATGAGGGTTGGATCTCTCCAGCTTTTGTTACAGTTTCTAAAAAAGGAAAAATCAAATCAATTTCTGATACCTATAATGACGGACACCCAATTATTAATCTTAATGGGTATGCAATCCCTGGTTTTCAAAACGCACATTCACATGCTTTTCAATATGCCATGGCTGGATTAGCTGAAAAACATCAAATTTCTGCTCATGCCGATGATTTTTGGAGCTGGAGAGAAGCCATGTATGATTTAGCACTTCAAGTTACCCCCGAGCAACTCGAACATATAGCTGTAATGCTTTATTCGGAAATGGTGAGACATGGCTATACTCATGTCGCTGAATTCCACTATTTACATCATGATATTGATGGTCAACCATACCCTGATCAAGCTGAAATGGGGAAACGTTTAATCAAAGCTGCTAAACGAGCTGGTATTAACATTACTTTAATTCCTATCTTCTATCAAATGGGAGGATTTGGTGTTCCTCCAACCTCGAAACAAAAACGTTTTCTTTCTAAAACCACTGCGCAGTATATTGCACTGCTCAATGCCTCTATGGAAGCTTGTTCTATCTATAAAGGAGCTACTATTGGTATTGGGATCCATTCGTTACGTGGTGTTAAAGGAGAAGACATCATCAAAATTAGTAAGCATGAAGCTTTTAAAACTTTACCTTTTCACATCCACATTGCAGAACAGTTAAAAGAAATTGAAGATTCTATCAATTTTCAAAATAAAAGGCCTGTTGAGTGGTTGCTAGAAAATATTGAACTTAACGAACGTTTCCAACTTGTACACGCTACTCACTTAACGCCAGATGAAGTAAAAGGGATTGCCGAAACAAAAGCGAATGTAGTGCTTTGCCCTACAACCGAGGGAAACCTTGGAGATGGTATTTTTCCTTTAATTGAGTTTCAAAAACTGAATGGAAAATGGAGCATTGGTACAGATAGCCATGTTAGTCTAAATCCTCTTGAAGAGCTTAGGTTGTTAGATTATGGTCAACGTTTAGTTTCGCATCGTAGAAATATCTTTACCTCTTCAACTGAAGGAAACAGTGCAAATTATGCCATTCAACAAAGTTTAATTACTGGACGAAAGGCTATGGGGAATTTCAATGAAGAATATTTTAAAATAGGTGATTATTTTAATGCCGCTGTATTTAATGCTGATTTCCCTTTAATAGCTAATTCTTCGCTTGAAAACCTAACCAATACAATCTTATATGCTACAGATAGTATTGCCCAACTAGGAACCATAACAAATGGAAAATTAATCTGTTATAAAGGCAAACACAAAAAAGCTGACAGAATAGCTCAGAATTTTCAAGACAGTATAACCACTATTGGGAATCGATAAATTTGTTTTTTTTTCTTTTTTTTAGCAACTTTATAGAAATCTACCGTCATTAAATAAAGTGCGACCAACATGAAAAAGCTTCTGATTATCATTCTATTTTTGACTCCTATCCTTTTGATAAGTCAAGAAAATTGTAACAACGGTATAGATGATGATGGAGATGGGTTAATTGACTTATTTGATGATGAGTGTGAGTGTGAAGGGTTTTCTTCATCTCAGAATGTTCCTTCTCTTATTCCTAACTATTCTTTTGAAAACAATACAGGTTGTGGTGGTGTTTCCCAATTAGGACATGCTGTAACTTGGATACAAGCTAGTAATCCTACTTCTGACTATTGGAATTCATGTGGTGGCGGACCAACTTTTTCTCCTCATCCACAATATCCTTTACCCGGAGGTGGTGATGGATTTGTAGGGTTTTACAATAATTCTGGTTGGCAAGAGCATATTGGAGCTTGTTTATCTTCTCCAATGGTTGCTGGAAATACTTATATCCTGAGTTGTTGGGTTGCCGGCAGTGGTTTTGGCTCTAGCTACTCTTTACCTTTTAGTATTTATGGGACTCCCAATTGTGCTGACTTACCCTTTAATTCTAATGGGTGTCCAGTAGGGATAAACGGTTGGTATGAAATGGGAAATACTCAATTAAATCTACCTACGGATAATAGTTGGGTGAATGTCACTTTTACATTCACTCCTACACAAAACATCAATGCCATTGACTTTGGTGGTTCATGCGCTAACCCTAATGGTGGTTATTTTTACTTGGATGAATTACTCCTTTCCGAAATTTCAAATTTTTCTTCTATAGAAATTACTCCTAATGGTGGCTGGTGTACTGATGATCTTTCTTTGACAGCATCAACTGATACTTCTGGAGGGACATGGCAATGGTATAAAGACAGTATTGCATTAGTTGGTGAGACTAATCCTATACTTAATATTTCTGGTAACAACTATGGTTTAGGGAATTATACGATTAAGTTGACCATTGGAAATAAATGTGAGACTACAACTTATTCTGTTGAACTTCCTGACTTCCCTACTGCTAATTTTGATTTTGACTCTGTTTGCAACAATAATGTCACTTCATTTAATGATCTATCTACTGTTCCTTCTGGAACAATTAATACTTGGGAATGGGATTTTGGAGATGGCAATATCAGTAATAATACTTCTCCTACTCACACTTTCTCTAATGATGGTAGTTTTAATGTTCAATTAATTGTTACCAGTGATATTGGTTGTAAGGATACCTTAACTGAAACTGTTCTTGTTTTCCCCAATCCACAAACCAACTTTACGGTTGAAGATGTTTGTTTAAATGAGCCCTCAATATTCATGAACACGAGTTCTATTAATGCTCCTGATAATATTGCTACTTACAATTGGACCTTTGGTGATGGGAATTCTTCTACCCTAGCTAATCCAAATCATATTTATGCCAATGAGGGAACTTTTCAAGTTAAATTAGTCTTAGCTAGTAATAA
>JAOASC010000022.1 GCA_025210295.1 Flavobacteriales bacterium
TCTCCCGATGATAATCGGGATATTCTAACTGTTCATTCTACGAAGTTTTAAGCATAAAAAAAGCTCCATCGATATGATGAAGCTTTCTGCGGTCTGGACGGGACTCGAACCCGCGACCCCCTGCGTGACAGGCAGGTATTCTAACCAACTGAACTACCAGACCTTGGTTATTTTGCTTTGTCATTTCTGACTTGCGTGTGCAAAAATAGTTGATTTTATTTAAATACCAAACAAAAAACAAAAAATTAATTCATTTTTTTTCGTTTGATTAAATATTGTAGGAGAACATTATCAAAGCCAGCGTTAATATCTGCTAAAACATAGTCAATATGGTACTGACCGCATTTAAGCTTAATTGCTCTTTGGTTTTCTTCAAATTGCTTTTGGTAAGTTTGTTTGATTTGGTATGGATTAAGTTTTACTTCTTCACCAGTTTCCATATCAACAAAAGTATATGGTGAGTTCCCATAGTTGAGGGCTAACTCTTTACTTTTATCGATGGTGTGAAAAATAATGACTTCATGGTTTCTGTGTTTTAAATGTTGTAAAGCAGAATATAGTTCATCATTATTGTTGGCAGAATCCATAATATCACTAAAAATGACAATCAAAGATCTTTTATGTGTTTGTTCTGCTACTTGGTGTAATGCATCAACAATATTAGTTGTTGTTAAAGTATTTTTATTGTAGTTATGCCACTTTTTTTCTAATTCCGAAAACAGAAAACGTTGGTGGGTAATACTTGATTTACATGGCGTATGAAGCGAAGTCTGTTCATCAAATAGCGAAAGTCCTACAGCATCTCTTTGCGTTCTTAATAAATAAATTAAGGCTGCTGCAGTGTCGATAGAAAATTCAATTTTATTGTAATTTTCAGTAGGGAAGTACATGGAAGAAGAAGTGTCAATTACAAGCTGACATCTTAAATTCGTTTCCTCTTCATAGCGCTTAACAAATAGCCTTTCTGTTCTTCCATAGAGTTTCCAATCAATATGTTTTGTGGATTCTCCTTTGTTGTATAAGCGGTGTTCTGCGAATTCTACACTGAAGCCATGATAGGGACTTTTATGTAATCCAGTAATAAACCCTTCTACAGCTTGTTTTGCTAGAATTTCTAGACTTCCAAACTCTCTTGCTTTTTTATGATGAATTACTGAAGACATAACGTATTTGATTTAAACAAAGATAAACATTTGCGTTCAATTATTTCTTTTTATAGTGCAATTGAACAACTCCAGTATCAAAATTTTTGCTAGACAATAATTCAATATGAGTGGGTGGAGTTCCTCCTTTAAATAACCTTTTTCCATCTCCTAAAAGGATAGGCATGACAGAGATGATGTATTCATCAATTAAGTTTTCTTTCATTAATAAACGAACAATTTCAGCACCTCCATCGCAATAAATATTTTTTCCAGACTCTTGTTTTAACTGATGAATTAATTGTGATAAGTCTTCTGTATAAAAAGTGACACCATTTTCAGGAGCTTTAGGTGTTCTGGTTATAACATAACACTGATGTTGCTTTCCTTGAGGGAACTCACCTCCCGTTAATTTTAAAACAATATCATAGGTTTTTCTGCCTACAATATAAGTGTCAATAGTTTGGTTAAAAGCTGAGTAACCGTAGTCCTCGCCTTCTTTTTCAGCTATAGATAACCACGATAAATCATCGTCTTGTGTTGCTATGTAGCCGTCCAAACTCATAGCGATGTATAAGATTAAATTCCTGTTCATAAATTTACAATGCTAATTCTTTTACAATAATAGTCAAGCCTAATCTAATTTTATAATAAGGCATTTTTTCATTAAAAAATTCAAAATAAGGTTTTAAAGAATTGAGGGTTTTGATTTCTAAGTAGGCTTGACGAATTTGCTGAACTTCATTATCGTTGACATAAATAGATAAATCAATATTTTTTCCATCACTATATAGCTTGGCTAAATGAGAAAAAATAGTCGTCATACTTAAGCCGCGCTCTTCTGCTATTTGCTCAGGAGATATTCCTTGTTGATAAAAGCGATAGGTTACTTCAAATGTATTCATTTGTTGATCCTTATAAGCTTGAATAAGCTCTAGAAAAGGAGTTGCATAACGTTCAACTTTAACTTGATTAATCCCTTGAATTGTGAGCAGGTCTTCTTCAGAGGTTGGTAATTCCAAAGCTATTTGGTGTAGCGTAGCATCATGGAAAACAATATAAGCTGGAACACCTTGTTTTTTGGCAATAGAAGCTCTTAACTGACGTAACTCTTCAAACAGTTGCTCTTGTTTGGTCAGTTTTTTTGCTTTTTTCTTTTGCTCTTTTGCCTTGATAGCCCGATCAATGGCTTGTGTAACTTTGACTTTTCTATTTTTAAATAATACTTCATTACCAAAATTGGTGATTTTTAATCTAAATCCCTCGTCATAAGCAATTTCCATTACCCCAATATTGATGAGTTGAGTGATGTAATGTTGCCAATCTTTAAAACTAATGTCACTGCCTACACCATAGGTTTTAATATTTTGATAGCCTTTACTATATAGTTCTTGATTAGCACTTCCCCTTAGGATGTTAATGAGCATGTTTGTCCCTATTTCTTGATTGGTTCTTCTTACTGCAGAAAGTGCTTTTTGAGCAAGGATAGTCCCATCTAAGAATTGAGGAGGGTTTTTACAAACATCACAGTTACCACAGTCTTGTTTTAAGTCCTCACTAAAGTAGGCTAGAAGAATTTTTCTTCTGCAAGATGTAGCTTCAGCATAATTGAGCATTCGATTTAGCTTTTCAGTATAAATGGGAGTTTGTTCACTACCACTAGCAAATCGTTTTAATACCATTAAATCTCTTAAATTATAGTACATTACAGTGGTACTAGGTAAACCATCTCTACCAGCTCTTCCAATTTCTTGATAATAACCTTCTATATTTTTAGGGAGGTTATTATGAATGACCCATCTAACATTCGATTTGTCAATTCCCATACCAAAGGCTATTGTTGCCGTTATAATCGATAAGTCATCGTTAATAAAGTCTTCTTGTATTCGTGCTCTCTTTTGAGCAGATAAGCCAGCATGATAGGCTTCCGCTTCTATATGATAGGCTTTTAATTCCTTAGCTATTTCCTCCGTTTGTTTTCGGCTCAAGCAATAGATTATACCTGATTGATTGGGACGATTTTCGATAAAAGAAATTATTTCTTTTATTTTTTTCTTTTTAGGAACATTTGCTCTTACTTCTAAACTTAGGTTAGAACGATTAAAAGAAGAAAGGAATATTGTGGTCTTAAAAAGCCCTAATTGTTTGATAATATCTTTTCTAGTAGTCTTATCTGCTGTGGCTGTAAGTGCAATAAACGGAACAGTCTTAAACTGTTTTCTTACTGAACTTAATTGGGTATATTCTGGTCTAAAATCATGCCCCCACATTGAAACGCAGTGTGCTTCGTCTATAGCAAACATTGAGACCTTTACATCCTTTAACCAATTATCAGTTATTGTAAATAGTTTTTCAGGAGAAATATAAAGTAATTTAATCGCTCCATCAATCGCATCTTCTATTACTTTCCGTTCTTGAACAGGATCTAGAGAACTATTAAAATAAGCTGCTTTAATACCATTAGCTCTTAAGCTTTCTACCTGATCTTTCATTAGAGATATCAAAGGAGAAATAACAATCGCTACTCCGTCGAATAGTAAAGCTGGAATCTGAAAACAAATAGATTTACCACCTCCGGTAGGCATTAAGACTAGGGTGTCTTTTTGGGCTAATACATTGGCTATAATAGCCTCTTGTTGAGGTCTAAATTGGGAATAACCGAAATGTTGCTCTAGTACTTTTTGGGCTTGTTCAATCATAAATAAAATGGGGCTTTACTTTACGAAAGTAACAAAGTTTTATCAATGCTAAGAGTCTAAAAGAATAAATAGTTATTAATAAAATACTGAAGCTATTCACGTATTAAGTGATAGACCAGTACTTGGGTCAGTCTATTACCTTAGTACATTTTTCAGTGTTAAGCCATTGGCTCCAGTCATTATTATATCCATGAACTTTAGTTGTAGCTTTACCATTTTCATCAACTAAAGTATAACCAGAGTTGGCCCAATTAAAAATACCTCCATATACATTATAAACTTTTTTGAAACCTGCCTTTTGTAGCTGTTCTCCAACTTTTTCACTACGATATCCTATCGAACAATAGACATAAACAGGTAGGGTATGATCTAAGTTTTGTACTGAAGCCATATTAAAGTGATCATAACCAACTTTTATAGCTCCTTTGATATGACTCGTATTATATTCTTTAGTTTCTCTAGCGTCTAAGATAATAATAGCTGTGTTATTCATCATTCTATGGACTTGTTTTGGGGTTGCTAAAGGAACAGTTCCTTCAATATAACCGTTACACATAGCATCGAACCCTTGAGGGTTTTGAGCCCAAAGAAAAGTTGAAGTTAAAATAATAATAACTGTAAATAAAAACTGTTTCATAGCTGTAAAATTATCAAAATTTAGTCCAAAATAATTGTTTTATCTTTTGATTAGTGGTGACAAGTGTCACATCATTACAAAATTAACCAGATAAAAAAGAACTGTACAATTCTTTTTGATTAACTTAATCATCAAAAAAGAAGATGAACAATACATTGATTAATTATATTGAGTTTAAATCTACAGACTTGGAAGCAACTAGACAGTTTTATTCGCAATTGTTTGGTTGGGAGTTTAAAGCTTATGGAGACAGGTATATCGCTTTTTCAGGAGCGGGAATAGATGGAGGGTTTGAACTTACAGATGAAGAGATTCAAAACGGAGTACTTGTAGTCTTATATCACCGTAATTTAGAAGAAATTTTAGGGAAGCTAAAGCAATTAAAGACTGTCATAACTAGACCAATTTTTTCATTTCCTGGTGGTAGAAGATTGCAATTTTTGGATCCGTCTGGAAATGAATTAGCAATTTGGTCAGAATAATTATTTTAAAAACAAAAAGGCGATAGTTTAAACTATCGCCTTATTAGTTAAATTATAACCATTACTTATTCTCCTAAAAATGCATATCTGTAATCTGTAGGAGGAACAAATGTTTCTTTTATTGTTCGAGGAGATACCCAACGGATTAAGTTAAGGTATGATCCTGCTTTATCATTTGTACCAGATCCTCTAGCCCCACCAAATGGTTGTTGTCCTACAACAGCTCCAGTTGGTTTGTCATTGATATAGAAGTTTCCAGCTGCATTTACTAATGTTTTTGTTGCTTCATCAATAGCGTAACGATCTTGTGAGAAAATAGAGCCTGTTAAAGCGTATTCAGAAGTTTCATCTACTAGTTTTAATGTCTCAGAGAATTGATCTTTATCGTAAACGTAAATAGTTACTACAGGGCCAAAGATTTCTTCTTCCATTGTTCTGTAGTTAGGATTTGAGGTTACAACAACTGTTGGTTCGATAAAATATCCTTTAGATTTATCATATCCACCACCAATCAAGATCTCAGCATCTTTACTTTCTTTAATATAGTCAATGTATGAAGCGATTTTATCAAAAGCTCTTTCATCAATAACAGCAGTAATAAAGTTGTTGGTATCTCCAGGTGAACCCATTTTAAATGAAGCAACGTCTTCTTTTACAAATGCTAAAACTTCATCTGATAAATTAGAAGGTAAATAAACTCTTGATGCAGCAGAACATTTTTGACCTTGGAATTCAAAAGCTCCTCTACTAATAGCAGTTGCTACTTGTTTGGCATGAGAAGAGTGGTGAGCAACAATAAAGTCTTTTCCTCCTGTTTCTCCAACAATTCTTGGATAAGTTCTGTAGTTAGCTAAGTTAGCGCCAATTTCTTGCCACAGATGTCTGAAAACTCCTGTAGACCCTGTGAAGTGAAGTCCAGCAAAGTCTTTATGCTTAAAAACAATATCTCCAGCTACAGGTCCGTCTACTGTAATCATGTTGATTACTCCATCAGGAACACCAGCCTCTTTAAAAAGTTCCATAATAACTTGTGCGGAATATACTTGAGAATCTGCTGGTTTCCATACTACAGTATTTCCCATCATTGCAGCTGAAGCTGGAAGGTTAGCTGATATTGCGGTGAAATTAAAAGGAGTAATCGCAAATACAAAACCTTCCAAAGGTCTATACTCTAATCTATTCCAAATTCCATCAGAAGACTCTGGTTGTTCAGCATAGATTTGTTGCATATAGGCAACATTAAAACGTAAAAAGTCAATAAGTTCACATGCAGCATCAATTTCTGCTTGCATAACATTTTTAGATTGCGCCAACATCGTTGCAGCATTCATTTTGTCTCTAAAAGGTCCAGCCAATAAATCAGCAGCTTTTAAAAAGATTGCAGCTCTATGTTCCCAAGGTAGATTAGCCCAGTCCTCTTTAGCTGTTAAAGCAGCATCAATTGCATCGTGAACGTGTTGAGCAGTTCCATAATTAAAATGTCCCAAAACGTGTTGGTGATCATGTGGAGGACTCATTGGTTTTTTATCAGCTGTTCTAACCTCTTTTCCTCCAATATACATAGGTACATCAATAGGCTCTTGGTTAAACATTTCGTTATACTTAGCGATTAAAGACTCTTTTTCAGGAGTATTTGGGGCATAAGCATTAACTGGTTCATTTACCGGAAACGGTACATTATATATTGCTTTTGGCATTGTATATAGGTTTTAGTTTATTTATGAATTACAAATTTACAATTTATTTATTTTTTTAGAGGCATAAAAAAAGCGATTTTCCATGAGAAGAAAATCGCTTGAATATATTAGGTGTTGATTACACGATATTAATGATTAAGCATTACTGGCATCACAAGCATTAAGATATCTTCTCCCTCATCTTCTGGTTCTTCAGGTAGAAGAATTCCAGCTCTGTTAGGAGCACTTAGTTCTAATACGATTGATTCTGAGTCAATATTGTTTAACATTTCTAAAATAAAACGAGAGTTAAAACCAATTTCCATTTCATCACCTTCATAAGAACAAGCTAATCTTTCATTAGCAGCATTAGCAAAATCTAAATCTTCTGCATTCAAAACTAGTTTACTATTGTTGATTTGTAAACGAACTTGATGCGTTGTTTTATTCGCAAAAATAGCGACCCTTTTAATAGAACTTAATAATGATTTTCTATCAATTGTCATTCTATTAGGGTTTTCATTAGGAATTACCGCTTCGTAATTAGGGTACTTACCATCAATTAAACGGCAAACTAATTTAAAGTTTCCAAATTCAAACTGAGCATTACTTTCATTGTACTGAACCGTTACATCTCCTTCAGAATTATTTAATAAATTCTTTATTAATGTCATTGGTTTTTTAGGTACAATAAATGATGCTGCTTTATCAGCTTTTACATCTTTTCTTTTATAACGAACCAATTTATGAGCATCAGTAGCCACAAATGTCATGCTGTCTGTCTCTAATTGGAAGAAAACTCCACTCATTACAGGTCTTAAGTCATCATTTCCTGCTGCAAAGATTGTTTTTTCAACCGCTCTTTGAAGAATATTAGCGTTCAATGTTACAGATGAAGGATCCTCTAAAACTGGAACTTTTGGAAATTCATCCCCATTGTAACCGCTTAGTTTATACTTCCCGTAATCAGAAGCAATTTCAATAGCATAGGTATTATCATCAATTAAAAATGTTAACGGATGATCTGGGAATGTTTTCAAAATATCCATCAATAGTTTTGCTGGAACAGCTACACTTCCAGTTTCTTTAGCTTCTATTTCGATATTCGTAGTCATCGTTGTTTCTAAATCAGAAGCTGATATGGTCAATTCTTTTTCGTTAATCTCAAACAAAAAGTTATCCAATATTGGTAATGTATTAGAGCTGTTTAGAACTCCTCCAACAGCTTGTAGTTGTTTTAACAAAGCTGTACTTGATACTATAAATTTCATTTTCTCGTGTTAATAATCAAATTAAAAAAACTTATCCTATTTAGGACTAATCGACAAATTTAATGTAAAACATTTGAAGGAACGAAAACTATTAGAAGAGTTATTAGTCAATTTATTAACAATTTAGGGTTATTGGTTATTTTATTTGTTATTAATTTTAGTTTTTATGTATTTTGTAAAAAAAGAAAACTTATGAGTGGAGATACATTAAATGACGAACTGGATGATTTTACCTTTGATGATGATCAAAATCAACGACCAGTTTTTTTGACGGTACTAATTGTGTTAACTTGGATTGCAGTGGGAACAACCGTTTTAAGTGGTGTTTTTGCATTAATAAATATTGGGAACTCTGCTGATCAGCTAGAACAAAGTATGGCTGTTTTTGATAGTGTCCCAGATAATAGCCCAATGATGATTTATATGAAAGATTATAAGACTTTTGTGCTTGCCTCAATAGAAAATATGTACCCAATGAACCTCAGTAACATCATTTTATACTTAATAGAAGGCTTTGCAGCTTTATTGATGTTTAATTTAAAAAGAATTGGTTTTTGGATATATCTTGCTTGCCAAATAGGTTTTTTAGTTATTTTCTATACTTTCTATCCTGCTGATAATTTTATAACTACTGCAACAATTATTTCTGGACTTATTTTTTCAGGAATTTTTGTATTACTATATGGACTAAACCTGAAACATTTAACAAAGTAAGATGGGAGCAAAAAAAACGTACAATGATTATCCTGCTTGGAAAGAGTTCCAAGCTTATTATCCTCAAGAGTTTAGGATAGATGAAAAAACTCAACCAATAGAAACTTATTGGGAGTGGGAGGAGTATTCTGTACATCTAGATCGTTATATCCCAGAGGTTAATAATAAAAAAGTTAAAATTCTTCTTGTACATGGAGGAGGAGGAAACGGTCGGTTGATGGCTCCCATGGGAGTCGTGCTAAGTGGATTGGGTTATGAGTGTGTCGCTCCTGATATGCCAGGATTTGGTTTAACGGAAATTAGAAAACCTAACAGTTATAATACTTGGGTCGAACTAGTTGATGCTCTGGTTAACGCTGAGATGGAAAAAGATGGGAAGTCCATTATTCTTTGTGGCATAAGTTTAGGGGGAATGCTTGCTTACCATGCAGCATGCTTAAATAAAAATATTAAGGGGATTCTGGTTTCTAGCTTAGCCGATACAGCAGATCCAAGAGTACAAATTCAATTGTCAAAAAACGAATTTTTAGGGAAAACTGGAGCTAAAACTCTAGGAGCATTAAAAACATTAACTGATAATGTAAAGGTGCCGATAAAAATTACAACCAAAATGTGGGCAATGGCCAATGATCAAACCTTTGTTAAAAAGTTAAAGAAAGATAAAGTAGGATCTGGATCATGGGTTTATTTAAAGTTTTTAAGAACATTATTTGAAGCGAAGCCTGCGATAGAACCAGAGGAGTTTAAAAACTGTCCTTTGTTTTTTTTCCAACCTGAGAAAGATTTTATTATCCCGTGGGAGATCTCTGAACCGTTTTATGATCGCCTTGCTTGTGAAAAAGAAATGATGTATTTAGAAAATTGTGGACATATCCCGATGGAGAAACCTGGTGTTTTTCAGCTGAAAGACAAAGCGTTAGCTTTTATTGAAAAGATTGAAGCAACATTGTAAAAAACGAAAAATGATTTTTTTTGAAAAAAAATGTTGCAGATTAGAATAAAGTTAGTATCTTTGCCATCGCTAATGAAACGGATAGTTGGCAGAGTGGTCGAATGCGCCGGTCTTGAAAACCGGTTTACCGAAAGGTAACGGGGGTTCGAATCCCTCACTGTCCGCAAGAGAAAAAGAGGTCTGACTTTGTCAGGCCTTTTTTGTTTGTCGTTACTTGCTACAAATTTTAACAGTAATTAGTGATGAAGTCCTTTTTTTGAAAGAGCTAAAAAGGATTTGAAAAATTAGGGTTAGTGATAAACTTTTGGTCTGTTAACGAATGTAAAAAATTAATGAGGTCCAGTTTTTCTTTCGGTGTCAATGTAAAAGGTTGAATAAAATCACTTTGGTGTTTATGATTTTTTCCTCCTGAAGCGTAATGTTCAATAACTTCTCGTAAAGTAGCTATACTGCCATCATGCATATAAGGAGCTGTTATCCCTATGTTTCTTAGAGAGGGTGTTTTAAAAATGGCTCTGTCTTTTTCTAATTCTGTAAGTCGCATTCTACCAGAATCAGCATATACTTTATAAAGACCATTATTGGTTAAACTGTAGTTTGTAAAGTTGTTTCCAGAATGACATTTCGTACAGTAAAGCTTTTGAGTAAAAATTTCTAACCCATTTTTTTCAGATTCATTTAAAGCATTTTGAACTCCTTTTTGAAATTGATCAAATGGAGCGTTTTTGCTAATGAGTGTTTTTTCAAAAGAGGCGATAGAATGTGCATAAACATATTCGTTGGGTTCAATTCCGTATGCTTTTTTACTGAGTTGATTATAAAAGTTACTGTTCTTTAGTCGTTCAACCAGCAATAAAATATGAAAGTCAAACTCTTTATGTTCTTGAATGGGAACAAGGGTTTGAGCTTGAAGAGATGGGTTAACACCGTCTAACAAAAATGATGTTTGGTTTTTAAAATTAACAAGAGTAGGTGAGTTTCGACTTACTCGCTGTCCTTTTATTCCTATGCTTTTTTTTAAACCATCAGTAAACGCTAAATGTTGTTGATGACAGGAGGAACACGAGATACTTGAATCTCTTGATAAGATGGGATCGTAAAACAAATGTCTGCCTAATTGGATAGCTGCAAGACTATCAACTGTTTCGTTTTTTTGATAAATAGCAACTTTTCTATAGTTGTATTGAGATTTGAAAGCAATAGTAGAACTGACTAATGCAAGCAAAATTATCAGTGATAAAAATAGTTTCATCATAGAAAAAAAGAGTCCTTTTAATACCAAAAGGGGGGACTAGTTAAGATTAATAATTATTGACAGTAAATTTGATGCTTTCTTTGGTTGATTTACCATCCGTAAAAGTCGCAACGTAAAATCCATCAGGAAGTTCTTTGTTGATAAAGAAATTACCTTCTGAAATAAGGTTGTCTTTTAATAAAACGATTTTACCATTGCTGTCAGTAATGATGACTGTCAACTTTTCGTTGGTGTGAAAGGTGTAATATATTGTTGGAGCATAGGCAATTGTATAATCTACAAACAAATGATTAGGCGTGTTGGTAATTTCTGAAAAACCTACAGTTGGGCTCGCACTAAATACTGTATAGTCGTTAGTATTATCACATATTTCAGAATTAATTGAACCTCCATTATGTTGAATTCCATTGGAGACAAGGTCTATGTTTTGAATCCAGTCTGCAATGTTTGCATACATTTGCATTGTTATTGTACCTCCGTTATCAGTAGCAGATATATTTACCGAAACAGGCCTTAAAAGGTGATTTCCTAAAGCATGAAACTGGAAAGCTTTATTAGGAACCCCATCGTTATTAGAATCTACCATTCCATCAATCACAATAAAGAAGTAGCCAGATGGCCAGCCCCAATCCATAGATGGTGATTGGGAAGCTAAAGGGTGTGGAGCAGAATAGTTACTCGTCCCTGAACCATTTGCTGCAGCATCAACACCTAAATTAAAATTAAACGCTTCTAAACTTGTTAAACTGTGCGTTCCTAAGTCGTAGTTTGAAATATTAGCGCTACCTAGTACATATTGATCCGTTAATGGAGTCGTTTGACCTCCGTCATGGGTAAAAGACATCCCAGAGAGGTAATACTGAACCCTACTGAATTTAACTACTTTTCCATCTGTGTTGGTATATAGTTGACCATACGAGAATGCTTGTCCTTGAAACTCATGTGTCATGGTTAATTCCACATTGGTTTGAGCTTGAATAGTTACTCCCAAAAAAAGGATGAGGATAAATGTTGCTGCGTTTTTCATAGCTAATTTATTTTAAGATTAGTGTTTGCGTATATATTTTTTGATTCAGTAGAATCTTAATCCAATAGACTCCAGATGCTTGATTAGATAAGTTAATGGAAGTTTGATTAAGGCCAACTTTGGCAGTGTATCGTTTGTTTAGGATAGGTTTTCCTAAAAGGTTCATGACTTGAATATTGATATTTTGTGTTTGATTAATTTCGAATTCTAGAGAACAGAGCCCATTACTAGGAACAGGATATGTTTTTATTTTTGAAAGTATTGTTTCGTTTTCATTGTGATCTGAAAATCCTTCTATATTAACGGGGATTGTTTGCTGTCCAATATTGTTTTCTGTATTCAAATTAAAATATTCAATTTGAATGACGTTTTGAAATTCAGTAATTGGTTCAATTAGGACACCATACCTTTCTCCTGGTAGAACAATTATGGTGTCATTAGCTTCTGGATTGGGTAATGGACGGCCGTCAGAAGATATGATTTGAGCGTTAAGTGCTTCAGGTAATACGATTTGATTTCCCAAATTTCCAATATTGGCAAATCTTAAATAGGTGGTTTCGTTAGCGTGATAATTAACTGCTGTACCACCAAAAGAAGCGTTTCCATTAATCAGAAAATATTGAGGAATATAGGTTAAAGGAGTGCTTTTGTCTTCCATTGTGTGATTTAAAATGGTATCATGATGCCATGTTGTGTCTATTTCCGATAGAAGAAATGCAGCTTCATTGTCGTATGAATAGCCGTTATCCCAAGTAGTGTTGCTTCCGTTAGCGGGTTTTACAATTATTAGCCCATACATTCCAGCTTGCACATGTATAGGAGAAACAACATGGCAGTGATAAAGGTAAGTACCTGGATGAGGTGCTTTGAAATAATAACTAGCTGTATCATCATGAGCAATGGAGTAAGAAGTCATGGGAACACCATCATTTTGTTGGTTAACATCTAATCCATGTAGATGTATTGTATGTGGAGGACCTTGAGAAAGGTTCCATAAATCTAACCGGACAGAATTTCCCTCATTAAATATAAGGGTAGGAGCAGGGAGGTCAATTAAACTTCCGATAAGTTCTGTATACCCCATCAGTTTTATCTTGTTTCCATCTGGTAAAGTAAAATGTTTAAAAACATCAATTTTGGAAATCAATAATTTTGAGACATCAATTTGCGAGTATGTTGTGAAATAGGATAGTAGTAATAGCAATAATATAGTTAATTGTTTCATTATGGGGAAATTAGTATTGTCGTTAGCATTCCATTGGGGTACAGTCCATTTCCTGTTACAGCAACAAGGTTGTGGTCGTGTATAGGGTATTCTCCCGGTTGATTAGGAATGATTTCCAAAATCAATGTTTCCATGCTATAGATGGGAAAAGTATCTTTACTTCTGTTTAGGTGGTTGGGGTTTTTTGAAGAATATTTAATTGTTGCGTGATATCCGTGGAAATGTAAAGCGTGAATGCTTTGTCCCGTGTTACTGATAAAAAGGGATAAGGTGTCTCCCACATTTCCTGTAATTCTAGCCAGCGTATCGTTGTTGGTTTCAGGGTAACTATTCCCGTTAATGGTATAATAATTAGGCTGATAGGTGTTCCAGTCTGGAGCACCTCCTCCTAAAATAGATGTATTCCAACTGGATTAGATGTATTCCAACTGGATTGATGTGTTTTTAAATTCCAGAAAAAATTGTTGGGTGAATCATGAACAGCAATTAGCCCACTTAAGCCTGCATAGCTATATTGAGGGTAATTGGTCGGATCATAGTAAATGAAAGCGCCAATGTCTGTAAATTGATGATTGATTTGAATAGAATCTCCCGCAAGAATAACCGGAGTGCTATTTAAAACCCCTTTGATTTCAAAACTATGGGGTACCGAATCAAAATTGACAATCCACAATTCTAAAACATCATTAACAGCTAGCTCAATTACTGGATTGTTAATTGAGAATGAATTGGATGCGTTAAAAGTTAGGTAGGGAAAACTGCTTCCATTATTCACGGCTAAGGAGTCTCCTAAAATGTATAGTTTTTCTTCTATAACAGCTGCTTGAATACAGCTGGTAATCATGAAAAAAAAGAAAATAATTCGTTTCATTGTTTGATAAATTGTTGAGCGTTCACATAACCTTGATGACTTTCAGCTTGGATAGTATATATCCCCTTTGGAAGCTCAGAAATATTGATGACGAGATTGTTAATATTGTTGACTGTATGATGCTGAACAACTTGTCCAAATGTATTTAAAATGCGAAGCGTATTTATCTCGTGATGGCTGAGTGAAAGCGAAAGCCAATCTTGAGCTGGATTTGGAAATAAACGAATGGGCTTTGTTGCATTTTCTTTGACACTAGTCATATTTACTGAATTTAATAACCACGTGACTGTATCGCCATCATCAGGAAAATTAGTGTCATAAACATAAACTCTGTATTTAACCATTCCTGTATTTCCCATAGGGTTAACAGTTAGTCGGGTATACCCATCCAAGTTACTGTGAATTGGAACCATAGGAGCTGTTGTTCCAACAGGGACAATAGATCCCATACAAAATCCTTGTATACACAGTAGTCCATCCCAAGTGCTGGGAATATCATTATAAACGACCTCAATTTCTAGGTTTACAGTATCAACCGAGGAGGAAATGAGCTGATCTATTTTTAAAATGGTCGTTGAATTCGCATCAATATCCTGAACAATAGAATCATTGGGACTGCAAGTAAACGTTTGTGAAATACAGTTTATAGAGATCAAGAGCTGGAGAAATAGGGGGAATAATTTTTTCATGAGTTTAATTTTTTAGAGAATAGAGAAAGCTAATCATATTGGAAAGCACCAAGCCTTATGTTAGCTGTTATATGCTACACGGTGTTAGGGGGAAATAGGAAAGTAAAAAAGCCTAAGCAATTTTAGATCGAAAAATCAAGTGTCACATCATTTAATGCTTCTTGTATCTGTAGTGGTAGGGGGCAAGAGATTGTCCATAAAAATTGTTTTTTCTGAGGTAGAAGATAGTTTATATAAAAGATCCAAAAGTTCTTTTAAGAAACTGGAACTAAGTTAGTTGGTTTAGAACCTGTTGTCAATAGAAAAGTTTTTTCATAATAGGAATCCTAACGGAATTGATGGTTCCAATTGATGCTTATTGTATTAAAAGAAAATAACTACTTCTAGTTGAGGAACGGTTGTTTGGGGTTAGCTTTCTTTTTCAAACTCTTTTTGTTCTGCTTTAAAGCTGATGATAATTTTATCCGAAAAAATTTCGTTGATGATGACTTCATTTTTAACATCACCTGCTTTGACAAGGTAGTCTTTATCATCGATTTTGAGGAGTCCTAACTGGTTATTAATTACCCCAGAATATACTATTTTAGGCCACTTGATAACCGTCGTTTCTTTAGGTTTAATAGGGGAGGGAGTTCTTGTTTGTTGGCGATTTGTTGAAGAAAAAACAGGTGCCTGAGCGGTCACTTTATTTTTAGTCTTTTTGTTTAAAAAAGGGTCTCTATAGTTGAGTTGTAAATCACTTTTTTGTTGAGGTTTAAGCTTTAGTGGTGCAACTTGTGGAATGTATTGTGATACTTGGGTTGAATATTCTTCATCAGAAGCGTCCATATAGTCTATCCACTCTAAAGCAGAGTATCCCCATACCAATACGGTAATAATAATTAATGCTATCGTTTTGTTTTTTTTATTCATTAAAGCACAATAAATGATTGGAAATAAGGCTGAGTAGATTGGTTACCAGCAGCATCATACGTTATTACAGTCCAGTAGTAAGTGCCACTGTTATTTGGGAGGGTTAAGGAGGTGTCTTGTTGTAGACTACCATAGCGACCAGTAGGGTTTTGAATCGTATCAGAATAAATAAAGATAGAGTCAAAAAGTGTACTCTGTACGGTTCCATTGTTGGCAGCTCTTGACCAAGTGAATTCATAAATACTGTCGGAGTATAGGTTGCCAGTAGATGCGTCGGGAAGACCTAAGTTGGGACGATTTGGAGACGTTAAATCAATATTAATAAGGAATTTGCTTGTATAGTTGGTTTCTGAGGGTAAATTGTTGATTCCTTTTACAGACCAACTATACTTTCCCTCTGGTAAATTGATAGGATTAGCGAGTTGTGTAGTGGTAAGGTTAGTGTCTAAAAAAATGGTTCCTGTATTCCAGTTTGTTCCAGATTTTAAAGTTAATTGATAATTTTCAGCCGCATATAAATCTTGCCAAGTAAAACTAAAGTTATTATTATTGGTGTAGGTATTATTAATGGGATCGTAAAGGATGATTGTTTGAGAACTTAAATTAAAAGATGAATCGATTACGAGGCGCATGGTAGGGCTATAATTGGTTTCTGAAGAATTGTTTTCGGCTCTTACTTTCCATTCATATTCACCAGGGGATAGAGAGTACTGAACTGTTGATAGTGTTAGCGATGAATCTATGTATAGCGTACTAGGGTTATTCAATGATGGACAACCAATGAGCATACGATAATTGGTCGCACCATCTACATCTTCCCAGTCGAAAGTGATGTTTAAGTTGGTAGAGATAGCGTTGTTGGCAGGAGTAATCAATGTAATTGACTGTTCTTCAAGATTTTTCTCGAAAAAATCCTTACAAGCGCTAAGGCTGACAACTAATAATAATAGTCCAATAAGTCTAGGCATTCTTCTTAATGTTTTGAAAATAGACGGTTGCATATAATTTTTTTTGATGGTGTAAAAGATTGTGTTTTAATTCAAATTGGATTGAAGCTAAATTCGCTTGATCAAATTGAGATTCTAATTGGTGAATTAAGCTTAATAAGTCAATGAAACTCCCTTCTAGTTCAAAAACTCCTGTAATCACAGTATATTGTCCTTGTTGGTATTGATGTGGAGCTGGAACACGAGTTATTTTAATGGGAAATTCTTTTTTTAGCTGTTCTATTTGCTCCATTAATAGCTGTTGAATTTGTCCAGCATGAACTTCCTTGTCGATAATGAGTTGGTCTAGTTCTTTAGATTGGGCTTTTACATTAACCAATAGAGCATTATAATCAATATCGTTATTGGATAATTGTAATAGCTCTTCATATTCTTGTTTTAATTTAAAGGTATTCCCTAGTGTATTCTTGAAAATGTAATTCCCAAAAAAGAGTACCAATACTACAATTAATACAAATGATATTTTATTTGAAATTTGATTATTCATGAAGTGTAATTTTTATTTCAAATAATCCTGGGTGTTCGCGGTCAGATTGACTATAGTTTTGAATAATACTTTCAGCAATCCATTTTTCCTGCTCTAACTTTAAGATGAACTCTTTTAATTGTATACTCTGTTCTGCAATTCCTTTTATGTAGATTTCGTTTTTCTTAATTTTTAGTTTTTCTCCAGCTTTAAGTTTGTTTTCTATTAAGCCAATATTCAGTTCTAATAGCGCAATCGATCGAGGAGTTAATGCTGCAATTTGATCTGCGTATATCGAAAAGCTATTGTAAGAAGATACCCCTGTGGTTTTTAAAATGTTAATTTGTTGATTCAACTCACTTTGTTTTTGCTCGTATAAACTAAATTTAGCTTGTTGGTCGCTAGTTTGTTCTTTGAGTTCAGCATAAGCTTCTTCATATTTTTGCCCTAGAAAATAATTGGTTAACGTAATAAACAAAACTAAAATAAAGAAGAGTCGAAGGACAGCTATTTGATAAATGTTAAACTTAACCTCTTGCTGAGTTTTCGTCAACGTAGTTGTAGAACATAATTCTATATTGGGGTCTTTCGAAAAACTTTGTAAAGCGGAAGAGAAAGCAATAATGTTTTGAAAGTCAATGGATTCGTTTTCAATTGTTAGTGCTCTCCCAACTTCATTTTGTTGTTGAGTAACGATATATCCTTTTTCTGTATGGGTAAGTGTATAGTGCGGTAAATGTTGAGAAGTTTCGACTAAAGGTAAAGTCGCAAAAGGTCCTAGAATTACTTCAATACAATCTAATCCTACAGCTACAAATTGGTCGATAATGTCATCTAAAACTTCTTTTTTTATTACCGCTACCATCCAACCCGTATGATTCCAATATTTTTGAACATAAAAACGATCTGATTTGGCTCCAGGAAGTGCTTTTTGTAGAATAATATTATCCTCTTCTTCTTCATCAGCAATAACAGATTTAATTAAAACTTGCTTTCCAGTAACAGCCAAACAAATAGGTGGGTTAGGACTAAAAGGTATGGCTTTGTTCTTCCCAATTAATTGATTTAATTCTTCTAAGTTATTGATTAATGCCCCAGTTTTCTTAATAGAAATAGAGCCATAATAGTTTTTGATTTGGCAATAGGAATACACAGGAGTATTCCCAGTTGTAATTTCTACGCCAGAGAGTACTCGGCTAGATAAAAAGTTGCTATGTTTTAAAAAGCTAAACATCAATTTATTCGTAAGAAATCGTAGGTTTTATAAAAATCGTTAATTGTTTCTTGAGTTTCTTCTTTGACCTGCTTCCAAAAATAGACCTTAGAACTGGTATCCTTGAAATAAAAGGAATTCCAGAGGATGTTGCTGTCTTTTGATTTTCATCAAGCCCTCCAAGAAGGATGGTTTCCCCATTTCGTACTCGTACCAACGATTCAAAGCTTCTCGTTGTTTGTCCAGGAGGAGCTGTTTCTGCTACTTTAGTTGTAAAAGTAGATTGCTCAACTTTAATATCTAAGGTTACTTGTTCGTCTTTGGATACACTTGGAGTTACTGTAATTGATAAATCAGCCGTTACCGATTTCCATTGTTGACTCTGATAGACATTAGGGCTGATTTGGTTGTTGACTATTTGATTATTAACTTCTAAATAATACTGTTGATCTCCGATTTTCATAGAAGTTTCATGGCCGTTAAGTGTCGCAACAGTAGGGGTCGATTTTATTTTTACAATTCCATCTTCCTCCAGCGCTTTAAGGCTAAGGTAAAAGTTGGGAGCAACATTTCCTAAATTGAGAATTCCTAAACCATTAACGCCTTCTACTACATCATTAATGGCATCAGTACTAAGGTTTAAGTCAACCCCTGGGGATACTGTCCCTGAAGTAGGACCATTTGGATTTTCCCCTAAACCAGCTTGAATCCCAGTCGATAGGGTTTTAGAGTCGCTCACATCAGCAATAATTACATCAATTGTAATTACAGGAACAATCACATCTATAATTTCAATGAACTCTTCTAGCTCTCTTAAGTCAATAGCTGAACCCGAAACAATAAGACCATTTAATTCAATGAATTCAGAAATTTCAATCCCTTCTTTTAACTTAGCGGGAATAGCATCTAAAACATTTTCTATTCTTCTGTTTTCAAGTTCTATTAATTTGGTTTGTCGAAGCGATTCCGAATTTCGATTTCCAATTAAATAAACCTCTTGATCTTGTTTAAAGGTATAGTCGGAACCACTTAATAAATAGGATAAAAATTCTCCATAAGTTGCATTTTCTAAGTAAAGATTAGCTGTTCCTTTTGGAGTGTCGTATAAGAAATAGTTTTCTTTTAATTGTACAGAAACTTCTTCAATTATTTTTTGAATCTCTACATTGTTTGCTTCCACAGTAACCAAAGAGTCTTTAAATTCTACCAGTAAATTATTGGTTTTGTTTTTAGGGTTGTTAGCCGAATTATTGGTGTTACGTCTGTTGGTATTTCGATGATTGTTTTGAGCAACTTCTTCAAGGGTCGCTAATTCAACAAAATAGAAATTGTCGGTTGTTTTAGAAATTTTTAACCCATTAGATAATGCCATTTTATCTAATGCTTCTTCAAACGGTCTATTTTTGATAAATACACTGACGATCTTTCCTTTGACCTTGGGCGACATGATTACATTTTTTCCAGAAACATCAGTAATGTACTCAACAACATAATCAAGGGTGTCATTTTTTAATTTTAAGCTTAAGAAATCGTTAGAGATTTTATAAGAAATATCAGGGTTCTTTCTTACATAAGGCTTTTCAACAGGAAGTGGCTTTACATACTTTTTAAATGAAATAATACTTCCAATAATGTCCAGTTCTAAGTCGTATTCTTGACATAAATAAACGAAAACATCAAGCACTTTGGCCTTGGAAAAGTTATTGGTTATTGTATTGGTAATATCAGGCGCTATAGTGACATTTAATTCATTCGCTAGTGCAATGCCTCTAATAAACTCTTTTAATGAGGAGTTACTTACTGATAAATCGACTTCGTTATTCAATTTGGTATAAGTCTTTGAATACGATGTTAAACTTGTTTCGATTGTTTTGATTCGATCAGTTTTTTGTGCATAACCCAGCTGAATGCTCGAATAAGCAAATAAGATGAGTAGGATATATTTTAGTCTTTTCATAATCTTAAAAATTGGAGGCAATAATTGGGTAAACTTCTTCAAAAGAAGTTACGCCGGTTATAAATAATTCAAAAGCACTATTGGATAAACCTCTAATCCCTTTGTCATTCAATAGTTCTTCTGCTTCAACGGTGTTTTTTTCTTCTTTTATTAGTGCGGATAAATCCCTGTCGATAGGAATGACTTCATAAATAGCTTTTCTACCTTTATATCCGGTATGGTAGCAAGCATCACATCCAACTGGTACAAAATGCTTTTCTGGCGGTGTAGCTTTAAAATAGGAGGGAAGTTCAATCGGTTCTGATGATGCTTTCTTGCATTTTGGACAAAGTGTTCTCACTAATCGTTGAGACACAGCCATGTTTAATGTACTCGATACCAAGAAAGATGGAATTCCCATGTCTACTAAACGGGTGGTGATTTCCCATGCTGAATTGGTGTGTATCGTTGATAAAACAATATGCCCAGTTAAGGCTAGTCGTACTGCAATTTCAGCTGTTGTTTCATCTCGAATTTCCCCAAGCATAATGATGTTAGGGTCGTGTCGAAGAAAGGATCTTAGTACCTCAGAAAAAGTCAACCCAATATCTTCTTTTACTTGTACTTGATTAATTCCGTCTAAAGTATATTCAACAGGATCCTCTACTGTCATGATGTTTACATCTTCTTTGTTGAGCTCCTGTAATGTGGCATATAATGTTGTTGTTTTTCCTGACCCTGTAGGACCACTGATTAATACAATACCATTGTGTTTGTATACATTACTTCGATAGTCCTTTAATTCTTTTTCAGAGAAACCTAAATCGTCCAAAAGCAAACTCCCCTTATCATTCGATAAAATTCTCATTACGACCTTTTCTCCTCTCAGTGTAGGGATAATTGCGACACGTAAATCAAAGCTTTCTTCATCAGTTTCATGGGAATATCTACCGTCCTGAGGTTTTCTTCGTTCAGCAATGTCAAGACCAGATTTTAGTTTGATGACACTAATTAAGCCATTGTATTCGTCTTTATTGAGCTTGTGTTTTTCAACGAGTCCACCATCAATTCTTAAACGAATTCTAGCTTTTTCATCATAGATTTCAATGTGAATATCACTACTGCCCAATGCTTTTGCTTCAGCAATTAATTTTGAAACAAAAAACTCATCGTAGTCATCATCCACAGTTAAGGTTACTGCTCCCTCGCCAGCTCTTCTGTAGTATTTATTTAAAGCACGATTAAGTACTGCTTCATCTATTGCTTTTAATGCTACAGATTTGCCTAAAACCATTTCTAGCTCATTAGCTAAGTCGGTAGTGTTTAGATTTTCTAAGGTATAAAATGAATCCCTTTCTATACTTGTTTCAAAAGGCACAATTTTATAGTGCCAAGCTTGTTCAGCAGAGATCGCTTGTTGTAAATCAGTGGTCAATATAATTTTGTCTCCATTTATCATAATAGCCAATCATTTAGTGAAAGAGAGAAGAATGTATTAGATACCACTAGTACAATAAATATTAATGCAGAAATTCCTGCATGAGGAATGCTTGCTTGTTGTCCTTTTACTACCAGAAGAGCTAGCCCCACCAAAGTTGATACCAAGGTCATTGCGATAAAGACATAACTGTAAATTAATGGGTAAAACAGTGGGGTTAATGCAATAAAGAAGAGAATGTCTCCCCATCCCAAGTGCGTTATTAATGGATGCTCTACTTTTCGTACCCACTTAAAATAAATGAAAGTAATTCCAAAAATAATTCCTAGCAATAAGTTGTTTAGTGCTGTTAACTGAAGGGTTGCTATAAATCCATTGGTTTTTAGCATGCCTATAAAGTTGACCACAAAAAGTCCAATCAGTAAGTAAATACTAATGAGACGTGTACGAATATCTTGTATGGCGATAACCATTGCAATAATAATTTTTAATCCTATGATGAGTGTCGTTAACAATTTAATCTTTTACCGTGTTTACAACTTTTCCTGACTGATCAATTTCCCAAACATCCATAACGCCATTTTGATTAAAATCAACAACAGCTGTAGCTCTGGCCTTAAATCCATTAATAGAAGCGTCTACCAGTTCAATTTTATAATTGGCATCTCCTCCCTCAGTGGATAACAGGCGTTGGGCATATCCAATTTCTTCTAAATCTCCAGAATATTTCGTGAACTCCATAAAATAAGTTTGTTGAAACGTATGAATAAGCTTCAGTTGGAATTGTGCTTCTTTCTTTCTAACATTGTTTACGGTAGGGGATAAATTCCTAACGACTACCAAAGAGGTAAGTCCAATAATAATTAATACTGTAAGTACTTCTAGTAAAGACAATCCGCTAACTTTTTTACGGAAAATAGTGCTTATTTTTTTTTGAATATTCATACTATACAAATATAGGTGTTTCAAGTTATATATCTTAGAATTCCATAGATGAACTCATCTTAAATATAGGTAAAATCATAGCCATAGCAACCAGGGCAACTACTCCTCCTACGACAATAATTAAAATTGGTTCAACAATGCTTTTTAATAGTTTAGATTGGCTTTCTACAGAGTCACTATACTGAGCGGTTAGTTTAGCAAAAATTTCATCCAACTTGTTGACTTCTTCACCAACTCTAATCATAGAGACCATTCGTTTTTCAAAGACACTTTCTTCACGCATACTATCGTATAAAGTGTTTCCTTTTAAAATAGATTTTTCAATACGTTGAAGACTTTGCTCTATAGGATAAAAGTCAACCATTTGAGCAGTCATGTTTAAGGCTTCGATAAGCTGAACTTTTGATTTGGTTAGTAGACTCATGGATTGACAAAAACGGGTTAAGTAGACGCGTTGCATCATCTTTCCTACGATAGGAATTTTTAATAAAACAATACCAGAGTATTTACGATACCATTCTGTTTTACGTTGAAAATAAAAGAATGCCAAAATGATCACCAATACCCCTAGAACCGGTTTGTACCATTCCGAAAATGCAGAAGATAAATCTAAGACGAATTGCGTTACAGAAGGAAGTTCAGCATCCACTTGTTTTAGGAACCCTATAAACATGGGAACAACAAAGTTCATTAAGAAAAAGAGCACTCCAAAGGCAATAAAAATAACAATAATAGGGTAGGTAATTAGTCCAATGAACTGACTTCTTAGCGCATTTTTATTTTCAAAATATTTTTTAAGCTCTAGCATAATATTGGCTAGCTTACCAGTTTCTTCACCAATCCTAATACTTTGATATTCGTATTTTGTGAATAGTTGGGTGTTTTCTAGTGCCAAAGCTAATGGCTTCCCAACTAGAACATCTTTGTTGATTTGGGCATAAATATTATCCGCTTTATCTTGTTCTTCAGACAATAGTTGTAAAGAGGCGTTTAGGTCTAATCCAGCATTTAGAAGGGTGGATAAATCAGTGTAGAACTGTTCTTTTTTCTTGTTGTTAAAACGATGACCTCCAAAAGAAATGTCTTGGTTTAAGAAATCGATGATCCCATTAGAAGCATCCGTTTGTACTTTCTTCTTTCGATTAGTTTGTTGATATTTATTGAGTTTTATTGCCAATTTTACTGCTTATGTATTAATACCTGATCTTTTATCCCGTATGATTTTGAAGAGGAGAATACAAAATGCTGTTGATTATGATCAACCTCTAGTTCTATTTGGGTTATTTTTTCGTTGTTAAAATTTGAGCGACTACTGAATGCCGTTGGAATTAAATGAAATGTTGTTGCAATGTTTCCAGTTCTAACTATGGTAGAATCTAAAAAGTCATAAGTAATGGTTTGTTGATGATTAGCTAAAAAAAGTTGTTTTTCGGAACTCGTGATTAATAAAGCTTTGTTCCAATCTTGGTTAAATGTCTGTTTAAAATGTAAAATAGTATTGAGTCGTTCAGTTTGTTGGGCGTAAATAAAATAATATTGGTTAAAGTTATGGTATAGTGAAAAAGTAAAGACCACTAAAATGCTAGACAATAGTAGAGCTACCATTGCTTCCAATAAAGTGAAACCGTTGACTTTTTGTTGCATTACTTCTGTTTTAATTCTTTTAGCGTTCCTAATATTCTGTTGGTCTTTTGTTCTTTGATTTCCCAAGTTATTTCTACTACATCATAAGCAAGATCAGATTTTTTAATAGACTTACTAATGGTGAAAGTATCATAATGATAATGATCATTTTCTAAATCGTTACTTGTAGCAATCAGTTCCTCCAGTTGAATAAGGGCTTTAAATTTTAGATAGCTATTTTTCCCCATAAAGATGTTATTCATGGTAAATGTCGCGTAGGTGAGTACAGCACTGATGATGACGACAGCTACAAGCGGTTCTAATAAAATTCCGCCTTTAATCTTGGATGCTATTTTTGTTGTTAATTGCACTTATTCTAACCAATTAATAATTCCTTTTTTTTGTGTTTGTTGCGCTTCTAATAAGTTAGCTCCTAAATAATATTCAGACCTTTTTTTGCTCGATAACAAAATGTCTAATAAGGTGTTGTTTTGTATGCTTCCTCCTGTCTTAACATTAACTTGTTGGCAATATAGAGTGCCGTAAATTGTTGTTGCTTTTAGGTTGGCAATACCATTTATGTATATGTTTCCAGTTATTGACGATTGTACATCACTTTGAATACTGATTTTGTCTCTGTAATTGTATTGTTTCTGATAAGCTAGCAATTCTCCAAAAATAGAGGTGTTGGCCCCTATTTTAATATAACTAGAAGGTGCTTTTACTGGCTTGGTATCATATAAAACAAGGCTACTAGGGTAATTTAGCAAAACATGCTTTCCAATTACAATGCTATCTCTAGCTTGTAGTTGTAATGTCCCGGAAAAATCATCAGCAATAGTAATAAAAGGAGCCTTTAATACAAGATTTCCTAGCTTGGCAGTGTTAGAAACATGGATAGCTTCACTAGATTCTAGAATAATGTTGCCATTTATTTTTTGATGCGTTAAAACGATTGGGGAAGAAGAAATTAGATGTAATGTTTTTTGATTAAAGGATTGGGTTAAAGAGTCTATATAGTCATCCCATAGTTTAATAGAATCTAGAGCCGTTTCCTTTTCTTCGAGGTGTTGGAGTAGTACTTTGTTGAGTGGGGGAAGTACTTTTTTACTCTGAAGTTTGTTTCCATAAACTAATCGGCTTCCACTGTATGGATGGCCAGTTACATTGCCTCGTTCAATTCCTTTTTGGGGAAGATAACAAGTGCCTTCTAGTTGTGTTTTTCCTGCTACTTTTAAAGGTTGATTATTATCAGCGAGGTAGAGAGCTGTAGTATTGATGTTGGCAGAGCCAATTATTCCATATTTGGAGGAAAGGTTAGCCGTAGTAACTCCTATTATTTCGTAGAGGCCCCATAACATCCTTTTAGTAATGATTTTGTGTTGAGGTCCTTCAAATAAAGAGAGTTCTTGAGTTGAGTTTAAAGGCTGAAAGTCATCTTTTGATAAGAGTAGAGCAATGCCAGATTTAAGGTTGTTGTGGTCTTGAATTCCTTGTTGAAATCGAATGACGTTTTGACTAGAGTGTTGAGCAATCATTAATACCAATGTTACAATTGAACCAATTACTAGTACAATAAATAATGAGTATATTAAAGCATTTCCGTCAACCTTATGCATCAATTCGTCGTTTGTTTAGTAGGTGTAGCTTGTTGTTGTTCTTTCTTTTGCTCTTTTAGCTTCTTTTTTAGGGGCTTGCTGTGCTCTTTTTCCTGTTGGGGTTGAGGAGCTGGCTTTACCTTAGGTGGTTTTGGGGTTTTAGCCTTGGGTACAACGATGGTCCCTTTTTTCCAGTGCTCTTCTTTAGTTAGTTTTCCATTTTCATCCCAATAGCGCCAACGTCCTGTTTTTAAACCATATCGATATTCTCCTTTTACTTTGAGTTGTTTAGAGGAATAGTTTTCTTGGTAAATACCGTGAAGTAAATCCCCCTGATAAGCCCCTTGGGTATGGAGAATAGCTTTAGCTTTATACCAAGAGTAAGTATATTTGCTGTGTGTTTTAATTTTTTTATGACGATTGTCTACTTCTACAAGTGCTTTGGTTCCATCTTTTGTGGTAATCGGAATACGCCGGGTCTTTTCTTGTGCAAGAAAAGAAAATGAAATCATAAAACTAAAAATTAGACAATACTTCATAGTGATAGGTTTGAAAATGATTTTAAAGATAGCAAAAAACCACCTAATTATCTTTTTCGATAAAAAGTCATAAGTTATATAATTTTGTATCATAATGGGGGAGAAAGGTTGTTTTTTGATTTAATGGTAGAATATGTGGTCAAAATGTGCATTTAATGATTAAAATAGGGAAGTAGTTGAGGGGAAAAAGAATTTGAATAGCTGAAGAAAAGTTTTTGCGAATTAATACTTTTTTGTTTGACAATAAAAGAAGACATGAATTTTTTTGAATAAAAAAAATAGGACCGTGGATAAAAGAAGGTGTTTTTATGTTAAAAAATGTGTTAAAAGAGAAAAAAGTCCGTTTTACTGACAAAAATCAGTAAAATAAAGAAGTGGTGGGCGTTGGAAGTGTCATTGGAATTTATAAATTGCACCTGTCAATAAAGATAATTAGTTATGAATAAGCTAACCCTCCTAATGTTTGTCATTATTATTTCAGCGGCAAACATTTTTTCTCAAAGCACCACACAAAAAGTAGCCAGTTTAGAGAATTTAACCTCAATCATGCCAGCGGCCTTAACTCCTCAGGGAGACACTTTATATAATATAAGGTTTGCAGTCAACCTAATAGATACGGTGAATGTTAATAAGATTAATGTAAAAGTGGGAACGACCTTTAATGGGAATGATATTTACGAAGGCAATTACTACATCTATGAACCCGCTCTTTCTGATACTTCAATCACCAGAGATGGGCTTCGGTTAACAGGTGATGCAGGTGCCCATTTTCAAGGCGTTTATTTTTATAAAGTAACAGCCGAAGATTTTCAAGGTACACCCTATACACCTTATATAAAACAACAATAAGCGGCTAACTACCTTAACCCAATAAACAATGAAAAAAATAGCCTTTATAATTTTAGTGATATTAGGGGGGGTACAGGGGTATTCACAGCTCCAATATACTTATGAAGTCACCCATGTCCTCAATAATTTGGATGCCTCCATTCAGGTGTATGTAACCAACGGTTCAGGAGCAAGTCATTACCATTATACTTGGTATAACACCTCAATGTCGGTTATAGGAACCAATAGCTCATCAATCTCAGGTTTAAACCAAGGGGTGTATTATTTAAAAGTGGCAGATACTTTAGATACAGACACCACCAATTATATCTATACCTATTTTTGGGTCGGGAAGTATGGAGAAACCACCACTTTAGAAATACAACCTAATGAAATGTTTGCGCATGATGCCTCATTAAGAAGAATAGATAGATCAGGTTATACTCATGTGATCAATACTAACTATGGGAATAATGCTAATTTTATAGCACATTATGGAACTTGGAGTGGATTGCCTGATATTGGCAAAGGAATCATGAAGTTTGATTATAATGGGCTAGTTGAAGCCAGTTCAACAACTGTAAATTTAACACTTTATGGTTGGTATTATCGCTATATTGCTTCGAGTAATCCATTAGTTCATAACGAAGTATTGGTCAAAAGAATAAAAAATGGCGTATCTTGGAAAGAGCATACGGTAACCTACAGTTCTTTTTATGCAGACAATCCATCGGTAAATGTAGAAAGTACTCCCGCAGCAGTAATTTCAGCACAAGGATCCCCCAACAGCACTGTTACAGCGCAATTTATTAAAACTGTAAACATCTCGACCATAGTTGCAGATCAGATTAGTGGGGTTCATGAAAACAATGGATTGTTTTTTGAATTAAAATACAATGGGAAATACCGTTCACAGTATTTTTATGGAGCCAATCACAGTGAAGCTGTAAAAAGGCCCAAGTTGACCATTGCTTTTGCTATACCTAATTTGGTGACCACCTATACTCCAGTATCTAAAACGTATGACGGAAGTTATGTAAAAGTAATGGCAGATCGAAAATTACGCTTTTCATATACAGAAGAATATGAAGATCAAGATATTCAAATGGAATATACGATCTACGATCAAAAACACGTTCCCGTTTCTTTCTCACAGTCCCTTATATCTAGTTATGGAAGTAATAGAAGAGTCATAGACGTTAGTAGTTTAAGTAGTCAAGGAGGCGTCTATACCTTAGAAATAAAAAATGAAAAAGGAGAAAAATGGGGACTTAAATTCAAACTTCAATAGCCAAAATGAATACGACATCCCCCCATATTATTTTGATCAAACCTTTCATTAAAGTAAGTACAACCATAAGTCTTGTTGTGGCTTTTTTGGGGTTGAGTTCGTGTCAACAAGAATTATCTGGTAAAGCACTTCACGACAAGGTGACAGAACCATCCAATGGGTTGATCAAGAAAGTAGAAAACGAGCAATTCCTATGGCAAATTCAATACTTGCCTTTGGAGTATATGATAGCCAAAGAAGCCAAGGGTAAACCTTTAGAAACAGCCACTTATCTAGCCATAAAAAAGAGAAAAGAAGGATTACAGTATTATAAAATCAAACTCCAATCCAAATATTCAGGTAACATTCTTAACAATATACCCACCCAACAGCAAGAAAACGAAATAAGATTACAATATTTTTTAAATGAATTTAATCAAGACCTCCTCTTAATAGATGGGCAAGATACCTTAATGAGTAGCCTCTATCATTTTGAACGTAATTATGGAGCACTGGATCATAATAATATCTTGGTAGCGTTTCCAGCTACAGCCAATAAAAACGATAAAAAACTACTGTTTTTAGATCGAGTATTAGGATTAGGTTTACAAGAAATCACATTTAGAAAAGAAGATTTAGAAAAAATAGCACATTTAAAACTAACCACTTTATGAGATTAAGCGGACAAAAACGAAAAAGGATTGCGCTCTACTTTTTAGTAAGCTTTGTTTTTCAAATGATATACCCTTCCGTTTCATTAGCGTTAACAGGAGGACCATCCCAACCAGAAGTCAGTTCTTTTGAACCGATAGGTACCACACAGATGGTAGATTTATATACCGGAGACTTTACCTATAATATTCCGCTTATGAATGTACCTGGATCAAATGGAAGTTATCCTATTAATATTGCTTACCATGGAGGTGTAGGAATGGAAGATGAAGCTTCATGGGTAGGATTAGGATGGAATATTAATCCAGGAGCAATAGTTCGTCAAATGAGAGGATTGCCAGATGACTTTGACGGAGACCTCATAGAAAAAGAATTCTCCATCAAACCAGATTACACCATAGGAATAGACTTTAATCGTGCAAAGGAATTTGTTGGAGCAGAAGTGCCTAAAAGTTACAAAAAGAGTTACCCTGCTTCATTAGGCTTATACTATAACAGTTATAGAGGAGTAGGCTATAACCTAGGGATTAATTTTACCGATATTATGAGAAAATCCTTAGGAGGAGATAAAAGCGGAAAATCTCTGGTAGGGGGCGTAGGCGTTCGTTTTGATTCTCAGGGAGGAATGAGTGCACAGCCTAGTTTTGGACTAGAATCAGTTGGAACAAAAGCCGACCATAATATTAGTTTAGGAGCAACTTTACATTCCACTCAGGGATTTCGTGAGGTAGGCTTAAATTGGAGTAGGAAAACCGAGAAAACGTTAACCATAAAAAGAGGGAGACATAAAGGAAAAAAATCGAGGTTTAATCATCATGTAGGAGCAGGCGCTACTTTTTCTCATACAGGTTATGTCCCTCGAGTTCAATTTCCCATGCAATCCCATAGCTATGCTCTAGGAATTAATGCAGGAAAAACAGCAGCAATGACCCTACTAAAAAGAGGATTGACAATTTCTTATACAACAACCCATGTAAAAGAAAAAAGCCAAACAGCAAGAGCCTATGGATTTTTACATCAAGAAAATGCAGAAGGAATAGAAGGTGCAGTCATGGACTTTAATCGAGAAAAAGATGGCGCTATAACCAAAGAATCACCCTATACACCATTACCTGTACAAAACCACGATATTTATGCCATACAAGGACAAGGAACAGGAGGAGCATTTAGAGCCTTTCGTTCAGATATAGGACATTTAAAGGATGTTGTAGCCAAAAGCACAGGAGTAACCGTTTCGGGTAAAGCAGAATGGGGCATGGGAGATGGTATTGCTTTAGGAGCAGACATTTCGGGAGGATATTCAGTAGCATACTCAGGGCCATGGAAGAACAAAAATGATGCGATTTCAAGTATTCAAAAGTATAAGGCAACCGATAATAATACCGATCAGCCTAAATATGAAAAATTCTACTTTAAGCCCAATGGGGAGTTAACAGCAACCCAACTCAACGAAATGGATCGCGTCCAAAATGAAGCAGCTGTAGCCTTTGATTTAGGGTTACATTGGGAGGGTGTAGGGATGAAACCTAAAGTGAAAAATGCTCAAGACGGCAATGCGTTGGCTTTATCCAACAGAAAAGAACGTTCCAAAAGAAATCAACACATAGAATATTTTACCAAAGCAGAACTAAATAGAGGCGCAAATTATCCAGGACGGAACCATCATATCCATAAAATGGTGGTTAGAAACCCTGACGGTAATAGGTATGAGTATGGTGAACCAGCCTATAATAAAAAACAGAAAGATGTGTCTTTTTCAGTTCTAAAGCCAATTGGAAGTGATACCTCTGATATCAAGTTGGCTGCCTATGTCCCTAATGAGGATAATTCTGTAGAGAATAAACGCGGAAGAGATCACTTTTTTTCTTCAACTACCTTGCCTGAATATGCACATGCTTATATGCTTACCGCTATAAAATCAAATGATTATGTAGACATAACAGGAGATGGAGTTACAGCAGATGACTTTGGTTTTTGGACAAAGTTTGAATATGAAACTGTAGCGAACTATAAATGGCGCTTTCCTTATGAAGAAAATAAAGCCAACTATGTTAGAGGAAATTATTCAGATGCTAAAGACGATAAAGGGGCTTACATCTATGGAGAAAAAGATTTAAAATATTTAACCAAAGTTGAGACCAATACACATGTCGCAGAATTTCATTTAAGCAATAGAAATGATGGAGTAGCTGTAAAAGGAGAAAATGGAGGAAGAGGAACAATCAAACAAAAAAAGCTAGACAGTATCACCCTATACAGTAAAGCTGATTTAACTCAAGCCATCCAACAAGTTCATTTTGAATATGACTATTCTTTATGTGAGGGAATTCCTTCGAGTACTAATGAAGAGGGGAAATTAACCCTAAAAAAAATATATTATAGTCACCTAGATAATACTAAAGGCGAATTAACACCTTATGAATTTCGCTATGGGTCAGCTAATGCCGATAATCCTGACTATTCAGTTTATGCAGTCGATAGATGGGGAAATTACCAACCAGAAACCGTTTCAGAAAATCCTTATACGCGACAAGACAATGCTTCCAATACCAATGCAGGCGCTTGGGCGTTAAAAGAAATTGATTTGCCCTCAGGAAGTACCATAAAAGTAAGCTATGAGAATGACGATTATCAATACGTTCAGAACAAACGCGCCATGCAAATGTGTGAGGTGATAGGAACCAGTAAAACAAACGTAGCCGAAAAAAATAGCCAAAAATTAACCAAAGAATTCCGGAGACTCTATTTTAAAACACCACATCCTTTACAATCAGATGCTGAAGTTTATGATTATATTAAAGGAATAGAAAGTCTCTATTTTAAAGTGTTTGTAGAAATAAAAAATGGAGCGTCAGATTATATAACCGGATATGCTCCTGTTTCCAAGTCAGTAGGATCTTATGGAAAGGCCGATACCAATGTTGGATATCTGACCTTAGAAACAATCAATTACAAAGGAAAAAAGGGGAATGGGTTTAAAGCCAATCCGATACAATTTGCAGGGTGGCAATATTTACGTTACGAGCGACCTGATCTTAATATGTATGTACCAGGAGGAGTGACTAATATTATTGGAGGAGCCTTAAAAATCATTGAAGAATCCCTAACCATATTCACTGGGTATTACAATAAATGTAAAGTAAAGGGCTATGCCAACACCATCAGTGAATATGGAGATTGTAAATCCTACTTACGTTTAAACACTGTTAAAAATAAACTAGGCGGAGGTTACCGTGTTAAAAAAGTAGAAATCCATTCCCTATGGGAGGGAGAAACAGCTATTTACGGACAAGAATATCAATATCAATTAAAAGATGGAACATCGTCCGGAGTGGCAGAATATGAACCGTTAACAGGTGGAGATGAAATTAGCCTACGTGTACCTCAGTATTACGCTAAAAAGCAAAACATCCTGATCAAAAACCAAGACTTTAAAGAAGAGCCTTATGGAGAAAGTTATTTCCCAGGAGCAAAAGTTGGGTATAGTAGAGTAGTGGTTAAAAACTTGACGAATACAAGTGTAACCAAAGCACAAACAGGAATTGCAGTAAGCGAATTCTATACCGCTAAAGATTTTCCAGTTGTGGTTAAAAAAGCACACGAAACCGTTAAACATAAAGGATTTAACTTGCCTGTAACTATTCCTTTTGTAGGTTCACACGCTTTTCAAAACAATGGTTATTCTAATGGGTACAGTATTTTGGTGAATGATATGCCTGGAAAACCCAAAGCAAATGCAACCTATTCCTACAGTCAAAACCCTGATTATGGAGGAGTTCCTGTAAGTAGTACAGAATATACTTATCAAACGAAAACCGCAACAGACAAAGAGGGGAATCTAGTTAATGTATTGGATAATAAAGTACAAGTGCTAGATGCACATGGCGTTAAGCGTTGGGCTAAAATAGGAGAAACCTATGATTTTTATATTGACCAAAGTCAGCATAGCTCTTATTCTATGATAGGAGGAATCAAACTAAACTTAAACGTAACCGTACCAATTCCTATTCCGATTCCAATCCTTACGGCATTCCCTGATTTTAACTCTAGTCAATCGATGTATAGGCATGTCATCACTAATAAGGTTATTTATAGAAATGCAGTACTTAAAAGTGTAAAAAATAATACCGATGGTGCTGTTGTTACTGCAACAAATGAACTCTATGATGCTGAGTCGGGACAAGTTTTGTTAACGACTTCAAATAATGAACATGAAGCACCCGTATATAACTATACTTACCCAGCGCATTGGGCTTACCCAACAATGGGAGGAGCTTATAAAAACTATAGGATGACTTTTGAGTTAGCTGTTGATGCTACCACAGGGGACTATCAATTTGCTAATAATTTAGCTGTGGTCAATCATCTTAATTTAGGAGATCAATTGATGAACACCGCCAACACCAATCAAGTGGCTTGGGTTACTGAAATTAATACCTTGAATAACACCTTTAAGGCAGAACAAAAAAATGGAACAGCTGCTAGCTTTTCAGCTAATGATATTTTAACAGTTATTGAATCTGGAAATAAAAATATGCAATCCATCGCTAATGGAAATATTGTGAGTCTGAATGAGGATTTTAACAATGTAGGAGGAGCAATTACAGCTATGGTAGAATTTATCAATGAAGCGGGAGATCAAGCCTATAATACCGCTTGGAATTATGAAGATTCTTGTAATCAATTTAGCTGGTTTAAAGATGGTTATGGTACCAATCCCAATCAAATCGGCTATAGTTTAGATGATTCTACGGTTGTTTTTGAGTTTGTTACGCCAATTAATCCCAATACACAAACCTCATTAACAGCCTATGATTTTGACGTTTCTTCGATGTATTATCATCAGGGACATTATTATATTATGGTTCGAAATAACAATTCAAGTCATACTGATTATGGAAATACCTACCTATTAAAACTTATAACACATCCCTTTGTTAAATGCCCGATAAAAGTATTGCAAGCTTCAGCAACTGAATTTTGTGATACCTGTTGGACGTATGATTATAGTGATGTGGGAGCAACTGATTTGTCGAGTAATGCTTATAATTCCTATGCCTATGGTAAAAAAGGAATTTGGAGAGCATTAAGGTCTTGGGTGCACCAAGCAGGAAGAGCTCAAAGTGGAAGCTTAGGAAACAATACCCGAATAGATGTCGATGGGCAATTCGATTTCTTCCCATTTGATTGGTACGAAGGGTTGAATAATCAAAACCATAATTGGGTTTGGTCTTCTGAAATGACAAAGTATAGCCCTTATGGTTATCAGTTGGAAAGCAAAAACCCACTTGGAATATACTCCTCAGAATTATATGGCTACAACAATACCGTAGTTACAGCAGTAGGCGCAAATGCTAAATACGAAGAAATAGCTTTTGATGGATTTGAGTATGGAAATGTACTGACGAATGCGACAAATAATATTTATACACACAGTAAACAAGGACATTTGTTTGATTGTGAAGTGAGTAGTTATGATGCCCATACAGGAGATTTTGGATTGTTGGTTCAAGGTGCTGTGACATATATACCTGATGTAAACCTTAAAGTAGGGAAAAAATACCTTGTTTCTGCTTGGGCTCAAACAGATGTCAATAATGGGCCTTTACCAATAGAAGTGATGGATGCCAATAATAATACCTTAGCCACAGGACAAGTAAATGGAGATTTTAAACAAGTCGATAATTGGACTAAAATAGAAGTGGTCTTTACGGCTACCACCAATACCATCAAGTTAAAAATGGGGAGTGGTTTTGTTTCTTTATACGATGATTTACGAATTAGCCCTTATGAAGGAGGAATGCAAACCTATGTTTATCATCCAACAACATTGTGGTTAGCAGCAGAGTTAGATCAACTCAATTATGCTACATTCTACAATTATGATGAAGAAGGGCAGTTGGTACAGGTAAAAAAAGAAACAGACCAAGGAATTGTAACCGTACAACAAACAAGAAGTAATACGAAAAGGTAAGATGAAAAATTGGATTCCATACAGTATGCTCATACTCATGAGCTTTATCATAGGTGGTAAGTTAAGCGCTCAAACAGCTTCAACTGTTTTAAAAAAAGTCAACCAAACCTATGACCAAAAAGCGTATAAAATGGGGTATGAGGTTACAGGGTATTATATAGATAAACCAGTCTATCATTATAAAGGAGAAGTTGTTAAAAGTGGAACACAACAACTCAATAAAAGTGATTATGAATTGACGTTAATCAACAAAAAATATTTTTTACACCTTAATCATGAACAAAAAATAGTCGTGTTCAATACGTTGGATAAAAAGAAGTCTCAACAAAAAGTAATGTCCAATGTTATGGAGTCTTTAGATTCGATCATCGAAGCATCAAAGCCTCAAATGACCAAAACTTCTTATGGTTATCAGATTGCGCTAAAACAAACAGACGATCCTTATTATGAAAATATTATTTTAAAAATCAATCCAGAGTATCAATTAATAGGCGTGAATTACTATACCCGAACAACGGATAGTGGATTAACACAAATAGAAATTGTTTATCGTGACATTACCATTTCAGATCAATTGTCTGACCAATATTTTAATGTAGAAGAATATGTCACTATAACTAAAAACCAACTTTTAGCCAAAGAAAAATATAGCACTTATGAAATAATCGATCAGCGATTAGTTCAAAAAATGAATTAAAGCATTACGTATAAGCCCAATACTGAATATTATGAAAAAACTACTTTTCACGCTACTATCCTTTTTCTATGTCATCACAACGACGGCAGGGATTTATCCTCAGCATAGCCGTGTAACAGGAAATCAAATCAGTGTCAATAGTACAATAGAAGTAGAAGATGCCGATTATAGCTGCCTTACAA
>JAOASC010000023.1 GCA_025210295.1 Flavobacteriales bacterium
ATAATAAGCTAATAAGATGATGGGAAAATAGCAAAGAAGAAGATTCAACCCATTATAACATTTCATCATTGTATCATTAAATCATTGCAGCACTAATCTAGTCAGTTCGAGTGCCGACAGAGGAGGTGTATCGAGAACAAGACGGCTTTTTGAACCAGGAAATAGAATAGAGAGCAAAGAATAAAGAACAGAGACAATTAGCTGATGAGATAATAAGCTAATAAGATGATGGGAAAATAGCAAAGAAGAAGATTCAACCCATTATAACATTTCATCATTGTATCATTAAATCATTGCAGCATTAATCCAGTCAGTTCGAGTGCCGAGAGAGGAGGAGTATCGAGAACTAGACGGCCTTATTAAGTTAACTTATACTTATTTAAAATAGTTAAAGCTTCGGTACGGTTTTTAATTTGAAGTTTATCAAAAATTTTTCGGTTATGCGTTCTTACTGTTGTAACAGATATAAATAAGTTTTCAGCTATTTCTTTATCACTCAACCCTCTACCTAATAAAATAAGGACTTCCATTTCCCTTTTAGAAAGCTTATCCATGTGAGGCGGAAGCTCTTCTTTACGGTTATCTAGCTTATCTTTAATGACTCTTATTTCAGCTTCTAGTTCGGCGTTTAATTTCTCTATACGTTCATTTTCTTCTTGAACAATTAGCTTTTCCTTTTGAGCTTTTTGCCATTTTCTATAAATAAAAATAGAGATAAAAATGACGATAATAAGGCTCAGCCCAATAATTATAGAAATAAGTTGTTGAATCTTTTTTTGACCTTTGTGAATTTTAATTTCGTTTTCACTTTTTAGTTTATGAATATCTAATTCATTTTGGTACTCCAGCCAAGCTTCTTTTCTTCCAATTTCTTTATCTTTTTCAATAGAAAATAATGAATCATTAATTAGTTTAAATTGTTGGTAATAGGAGAGCGAGGAGTCGTACATCAACTCTTTCTCATATACCATTGACAGTAATTCGTACGTTTTTCCTAGTTCTTTGGATGATTCAATCTCAGCTGCATATTTTTGAGCTTCGTACAAGTAGCTTTTAGCAATAAAAAGTTGATGATTTAAATAATAGATTTCTCCGAGTGTATTTAAGGTAGAAATATTACCCCATTTATCACCATTGACTTTACTTAATGAGTCAGCTTGAACACCATATTCTTTGGCTTTTAACAAATCTTTTTGACAGATAGGTTGATGTGACTTAGCTTGTTTTAAAAATAAACTACTCAAACTAGAAAGGCAGAATTCCTTTCCTCGGTTATCATTTAATTCAGTACGAATAGCCAAACTAAGATGAAGTAATGAATCAGCAAGCTGATATTGAGCAGTTTGAGTATAGGAAATTCCAAGACTACTATAGGTCCATGCAATAGCCATCTTGTTTTGAACTAATTCAAAACCCTTAGCTGCTTTTTCAAAGTATTCAATTGCTTTTAAAGGTTCAGACTGACTTTCGAAAATCAAACCAATATTAGCATTAGACATTGCAATTCCAGCTGTGTCTTCTATTTGATTTCTGATAGCTAAAGATTTTAAGTGAAACTCTAGAGAAAAAGGATAATCTCCTTTCATATAGTGAATATTAGCTATGTTGTTGTAAACGGTAGCTTCATTGTGTTGATCGGCTTTTGTTTGAAAAATTTCTAAGCACTTTTCATAATAGTAAATAGAAGAGTCAAAATCACTTTTCATTTTATGATATACCCCCATATTGTTAAGGTATAATTCTTCAACATTATTGAGGTTTTTTGGGGCTTCTTTCCATTTGTTGAGTAATGCTTTTTGTTGTTGAGCAATCATCAAAGAAGAGTCAATGTCAGCATAAACAGCAGTTTGAAAATCAAGGTTTAACTGCTGAAACAGAATGGAGTCATTTTCTACCGTATTTTGTGCAATCAAGAAGAAGTTAACACCTATGAAGTAAAGTGTTACCAGCAATTTAAATGGCCCCATATATTATTGAATTAACGTTCTAATTTTAGAGGCTTGTTCTTTGATAAATTGCTTTGATAAATTGTCTGTCATAGGAACATGAAATAAAATAGGAACCCCTGTGTTTTTAGTGATAATAGCTTCGGTTTCTTTGTTTTCATCGCCTGTAACAACTATACCTTTTATCGTGTAGTTTTTAGATTGAAGATATTGAATTGATAATAGTGTATGATTAATACTTCCTAAATAATTCTTTGTAACCAAAATGATTTCAACATCACAAAAAGGAATAATGTCTGTAACGTAGGTCCCTTTTTCATCGATTGGAACCATAACTCCTCCAGCACCTTCAATAATCAAGTTGGTAGATGAAGGAGGGATAATATCCTTTAGTTTTATTTCAATACCATCCAACTTTGCAGATAAATGAGGTGAGAGTGGTTGCGTTAAACGATAGGATTCAGGGTAAATCATAATCTTTTTTGAAATCAAATCTAAAATTTTATGACTATCCGAATGTTCTAAATCCCCACTTTGAATGGGCTTCCAATAGTTTGCTGTTAATGCTTGTACTAACACTGCCGAAACGACTGTTTTTCCAACTTCTGTATCAATTCCAGTAACAAAATACCTCATTAATTATCTGTTTTCTTCTATTTGATTATTGTTTATTACAGCAACTACTTTTCCTGTAAATTCGGTACCAATATAAGGTGAATTTTTACTTTTTGAGGCTATATCTTTAGCTTCTAAAGTCCATTTTTTTGAAGGCGCATAGATCACTAAATTACTAACTTCATTTTCTTTAATAGTCGGTACAGGAATGTTCAAAATTCTTCGTGGAGCGATTGCCATTTTTTCAATAATCAATTCAATTCCTGTTTTTGGAGCTAAATAAGTTAGCATAGAGGGAAATGCTGTTTGTAAATTAATAATACCAAATTTAGCTAAGTCAAATTCCTTCTCTTTATCTTCAATTTCTCTTGGTGTATGGTCAGAGCAAATGACATGGATAGTCCCTCTTTTTAACCCTTCTACTAAAGCGTCAATATCTTTTTGTAATCGGAAAGGAGGCAGTACTTTATAATTACTATCAAAACCAACAGTAACTTCGTCGGTAAAGACCAGTTGATGAGCAGCAATATCTGCAGTTACCTGAATTCCTTTCTTTTGATAACTGTTGATGATGTTAACAGATTTTTCAGAAGAAATGGTTGCAAAATGAATTGGCGCATCATTATATTCAGCAAGGTATAAATCTCTGCTTACTTGGAGCTCTTCAGCTAGATGAGGAATCCCCTCCAGTCCTAATGTTGTACTCGTCGCTCCTTCGTTAATTTGTCCACTATGGTTAATTTTTTCATCATTTGGAAATGAGACAATTAAACCATTAAAGTTTTTAGTGTAAAGCAATGCTCTTGATAGTAAGTTGGGATTTTGAATCGCTTTTTTATGATCAGAAAACGCTAGCGCACCTGCTTGTTTCATATCAAACATTTCTGCCAATTCCTTTCCTTCAATATTTTGGGAAATACTTCCAATAGGATGAACATCTACAAGGTTACCTTTCGCTCTGTTCTTTAAAAATTCAACAGTACTTCTATTACTAATGCTAGGATGAGTATTGGGAGTAATTGCTACACCTGTAAACCCTCCTTTGGCAGCGGCTTTGGTACCGGTAAAAAGATCTTCTTTTGTTTCAATCCCAGGTTCCCCAAACGTCGCTCTAAAATCAAATAAGCCTGGAGATACATATAACCCCTCTTCTTCAAAGATCGTATCTGCTTTGGGGCTTAAGTTTTCTCCAATAGCTATGATTTTTCCATTTTCAAGAACGAGGTCTTTTTGTTGTTGATGAAAAGGAGAATTAGGGTCAATGATTAAGGCTTTTTTGATAAGAACAGACATGAAGACTTTTTTTTCTCAAAGTTATCCATGATCAAGATAACTTCTCTTATTAAAACTAGAACAAAAATAAGAAATTCAAGATGAATAAAACGCTAAATTTAAAAAAACTATTTATCCATTGAACAACATACATCTATATAGAGTTTTTCGTAAATAGGTAAGATGTTATGAATATCAAATTGTAATGCTTTTTTACGAGCATTTTCTTTAAATTGATTCAATTGATCAAGGTCACTTAGCAGATTAATAGCATTATTAGCCATATCTTCTGTGTCTCCAACTTCAGATAAAAAGCCATTAATACCATGGTCAACAACTTCAGGTAAACCACCTGCGTTAGTCGTGATAACTGGTACACTACTCGCTAGGGCTTCTAATGCTGCTAAACCAAAACTTTCGGTTTCGGAAGGAAGTATAAATAAGTCTGAAATATTTAAGACTTCTCTTGTTGATTCTAAATGTCCAAGGAATAAAACATCTTCGCGTTCACACGAACTTCTACAGGTACGCTCAATATTGATTCGATCAGGACCATCTCCAACAAATAATAAGCGACAAGGCATTTTCTGCCTTATTTTTCTAAAGACTTTAACAACGTCTTCGATACGTTTTACCTTTCTAAAATTGGAGATATGTGTGATGATGAATTCACCATTGGGAGCATACCTCTTTTTATAAAAATCATTATTAGGTAATTGATAATGCTTAGAACAGATAAAATTAGGAATTACTTGGATTTCATTGGTGATTTCAAAATGTTCGAAAGTGTCTTTTTTTAAGCTTTCTGAAACGGTTGTTACTGCATTTGAATTGTTTATTGAAAAAGTAATTACAGGTTCAAAAGAGGGATCTTTCCCTACCAAAGTGATATCTGTACCATGTAATGTTGTAATAAATGGAATATTGATATGTTGGGATTTTAATATTTGCTGAGCCATGTATGCTGCAGAAGCATGTGGAATAGCATAGTGGACATGCAATAAATCTAAGTTTTCGTATTTAACGACGTCAACAAGTTTACTAGTTAACACTTGCTCATAAGGCGTGTGGTCAAACAAAGGGTAATCAGAAACAGCAACTTCATGAAAAAAAATATTTTCTCTAAGTTCACTAAGTCGAACAGGTTTTCTGTAGGTTATAAAATGTATTTCATGCCCCTTACTGGCTAGTTCTTTTCCCAACTCCGTAGCAACAACACCACTACCTCCAAATGTAGGGTATAAAACGATGCCTATTTTTAGGATTTCTTTCTTTTGAGTCATTTTAGTAAGTCGTTTTATGTTTTGCGCGAAAATAGTTATTTTTGAAGTCTGTTAGCAATCATTTAGATCAATCTTTCATTTTATTTATGATAATTTCACATTTGATTGCTGAAAATAGATCATACCAACAAACCAATTAGATGATGAAGAAAATAATCGTTTCATTAAGTGTTTTTACTTCCCTAAATGTTATTGCTCAAAATAATGTAGGAATCGGAACATTAAATCCCAACCCACAAGCAGTTTTAGAAATCGAATCCAGTGATAAAGGAGTTTTAATTTCTAGACTGACAACTACAGCTCGAAATACTTTAGGTACTGCATTAACCAATGCCGAAGATGGAATGTTAGTTTATGATAAAGACTTAACGACTTTTTTCTATTGGGACGGACCTAATTTACAATGGGTTCAAGTAGGAAGTGGCTCAGGTGATAACTGGGGAACACAAGTCGTACAAACAGCAGGGGCAAAA
>JAOASC010000024.1 GCA_025210295.1 Flavobacteriales bacterium
CTCAGTAAAACAAGAAAAGCACTACTATAATAGTGAACCTCTCTACAGTCTGGTCGTCGAACTCGCGACCCTCCCGATGATAATCGGGATATTCTCACCATTCTCTTTATGAAGTTTTGAGCATAAAAAAAGCCTCAACTAATTGTTGAAGCTTTTCGCGGTCTGGACGGGACTCGAACCCGCGACCCCCTGCGTGACAGGCAGAATATATTTAAGTTGAAATGAAACCAAAAGTTCATTTAATCGTTATGTAATAAGGGTTTTGTTAATATCTGTTTTATCTTTTGAAATCAAAGTAGTCTATTTTAGCATGGTAAAACACGCAAAAACATGCAAAAAATAATATGGCTAAAGTAAAACTTAAATTAGATAATAGAAAAAATAGTAAAAGAAAAGATGGAACTTCTCCTTTGATATTATTCTTGTCTCACAAAACAAAAACAAGAACTATTTCTTTAGGCTATTCATTAAAAAGTAAAGATTGGTGTCAAGAAACATTAAAAATAAAGAATATAGAGAATCATAAATTTATTTCAATTAAAGTAAATAATCAATTGACTAAGGCAAGAGCTTTTATTATTTCTCACAAGCTAGAAATTGAAACGATGTCTATAGAAGAATTAAAGAATAGAGTTTTAACAGAGATATTATCAAATGAATCAACTTTAACTTATGATAAGAGAAAATTTTTGAAAAAGAAAATAACAAAAACTTCATTAGTTAATTATTCAAAATTAAAAATAGAAAGACTAAGAAATGCAAATAAATTAGGGTACATAGAAGCAATTCAAACTGGTATCAATTCCTTACTTCAGTTTCATAACACAAATGATGTATTATTTTCAGAAATAGATAAAACGTTTTTGAAAAACTTTATAGCTTATTCTACAGGTAGAGGTAATAAACCAAATACAATAAGTGCTTACTTAAGGCCTATCAAAACGTTATTTAATGAAGCAATAGAAGATGATATTATTTCAGCAGATTTATATCCTTTTAAAGGATTAAAAATGCCAAGGGCAAAACCAACCAAAAAAAGAGCTTTAAGAATAGAAACAATTAATGCTATTAGAGATTTAGAATTAAAAGAGAAATCTGCTCTATGGGATGCTAGGAACTACTTTCTTTTTATGTTTAATAATATGGGGCTAAATATGATAGATATGGCCAAATTAAGAAAAGGACAATTAAGAGATTTAAAAATAGAGGAGGGAAAAATAATATCTGGAAGACTTTTATATACAAGAAGTAAAAATCAACGACAGTATTCTATTAAACTTACTGATGAATCATTAAAAATTCTTAGTTTTTACAATGTAGTGCAAAAATCAGATGGTGATTTAGTCTTTCCTATTGGTTTTAATGATTCTCCAATGGGAAGAAGAACGTATAAAAAGAAGAGACAACGTATTAATGGTAGGTTGAAAACTTTAGGTAAAATGGTAGGAGTAGATGAAGAAATTACTTCATATTATGCAAGACACTCTTGGGCAACAATAGCGAAAAGAAAAATGATACCAGTTTCAGTAATAGCAGAAGGTTTAGGACATTCCGATCTAAAAACAACACAAATTTATCTAGATTCATTTGATGATGAAACATTAGACGAAGCTAATGACAGAATAGTAGGTTGAATATGCTTGTATAAGCAAAATTATTTGCATGAAGATGAATGTTTCCATTTTGTCAAAACTATATTTAACATAGGATGGCGTTAATTGAGGGATCAAATGGAAAGATAGAGATGATAAGTTATCCTGTTTCAGTTTGTATATTAGATTATGTAAAGTACAAATATATTGGAAAAAAGTTATGGAAATATGCTAATGAAATGACAAATATAAAGTGTCTTAATTAAAAGATTATTTTTAGGTTAAAGTTATGTTTTAAGTTAAAAAAATGAAACTTGTTGCTTCAACTTTTATTAAAGTTGTTTTAACTATTCAATAAGAAAAATGAATTGAGTATATTGATTATTTTTAACATTTTAAGCACTTCTTAATTAAGAATAGATTCATTATTCTACCTTCTCATTTTTTAACTTAGTATGTGAAATTTGGGAGTAGTGCCGGCCAATGAGGTAATGGATATGGCTGCTATTGCCTATAACATAAAGAAATACTTAAAATTTACTCAAAAGAAGACAAATACTGCAGTAAGAGTTGCAGTTCAACTATTTTTCTCAAAACTAACTTTACAAACTCAAATAAATCCAATTTAAGAAAGTCTATTTTTACAGAAATCAACTTCTAAAAGGAGATATTAAGGCCTTTAAAAAGCTTTAAATTTTATTGCTTTTTCGTTTTTTTGAGAGTTGTGCAACTGTTACCATTGTTGTGCGCTCGTTTTATTTATCAGTTCTTTTCTTTAAATCCTCAATTTTAGGTGCGATAAGATTAAAAAACTTTATTATTTCAGGCATAAAACTTCCTAGTGATGGATACTTATATCTATTATTATCATATCTCTCCAATTCCATTACTAACTCATCAGTCCATAAAAAACTGCTAATTAACTGCTCATCCAATTCATTTTCGATTGTTTTTTTATCATAATCATGATCCTTCATATATTTGACAACTGCCGCTCTAACCAACGCTTCATCATACATAGTTTTCCAATTGCCATATGCTTGTTTATTCATTTCATTTTTTATTTTATCAAAAATTATTGTACCACTTTTTTGAAGCTCAGAACGATATATCTCTACAAGATGATTTACAAATGAATGATTAAACTCATGTAAAAGTGTTGGGAAATATTCGTCAATTTCATAATTAGGAATACTTAAACTATCAACACTCCACGTTCCCATTATTGCATATATTACTTCATTTCCATTTTTAGTGAATATTTTTGGACCATAATTTGCACCACCATTTCCTAATGCATTTATAATTCTAAATTCACCTTTAGGCTTTGCCCCATAAAAATTTTGATACCATTCTAAGTCTAATTGTTGATATACTTTTTTAAATCTGTTAGATGCAGTTTTGTAAAGTTCTTTATTTTTACTAAAAAAAGTTTCACAGTCGGCATCAGCATAAAATTCATTTAACAGCTTCAAAAATTTTATTGAGCTTTCTTTTTCCCAAGGTTCCTCAAGTGATTTGCATGGAAAAGGGATTGATATAGGTTTAATAATAGGCGGTTCAGTTATATGAATAGCCATACTCATAACAGAACTAAAACCAATTCCATCCTCAAGTAATTCATCTTTTACGAACTTAATTAAATCGTGATTTTTATATTTTCCAAAATGACTTTCAATGCTTTCAACGTACTTTGGAAAAAGGTTTTGACTATATTCATGACTACCTGCAAGTCTAAAAATAATGCTTAATAGTTCTACACGTTTATCTACTTTCGGTTCTTTTAGTATTGTTGCTTTTTGTTCAATATTTACTTCTTTCTTTTGAAAACACGCATTTAAAGTGAGTGAAATCAAAAATATTCCTATTATTTGTTTCATTAATTAGTTCTGTTTTTATTCATTCGTCTAATGCCGCACAACTTGTAGTCAGAAAAGAATGAGAATCTGCTTCATATTATAGTTTTATATATAATAGTAGTTTAAAATTTATCTTAACTTGTGTTTTCAAACTCTTTAGAATGTTAAGAAAAGTAGATTATATGTTTGTTCACATCGATTATCAAAGATCATTGATGTTTCATCAGTCTGAAAAAATTACTTATAGTAAGTGTTATAAAAATCATCTGGAATAGCACTAGAAAAATTAAAACCATTGTCAATTATAAATTGGTAAAGTTCATTTTTACTGTTATTAGTAGATGTGATACTTATATCAAGTTGATTTAATTTAAAAATCGGAGTATTTTTATCTGCTGAAAAAAGAAGTATTGGTAAGTTTTGTATTTTTGATCCTTTTGGAATATTATTGTACTTGCTATGAATTTGATTTAATTTAACCTCTTGTTTGTTATATACGTAAAATAAATATTGACGTAATGTAACTGAATCGTTAACGATTGAATTATCAAAAAAATCATTAATTAAAGCCTCAAATTTAATTTGCAATTCAGGGTGTTCTGTTAGGCTGAATCTTGAATAACTATAAATACTTTCAAAAATTTCGTTAGGTAATGAGCCTCCATAATTACCGGATTCAATATTTCCTATAACTACTTTTGATATTTTAGGTAATTCTTTTTTTGTGATTTGATCAACCGTTTTCATGTTAATTTGTTTTGTTATTTTTTCTTTATCTAGTTCAAATTTTGAAAGTTTTTTATCTGTATTTATTGGTGTAGAGAAGGTGTTTGACTGTTTTAATACGTTGGCCTCATTATTTTGAGAGTTAGCAGAACAAGATAAGATTACTGGTACAACAATTAAGTTAACTAAGTTCAAAAGATAATAGTATGGCATTCTTTATTTGATATAAAAATTCTTAAGTAAATTTACTAAAAAATATTTCATATGTGAATTCTTTTTCAGTAAATTTGCATCGTGCACGACTTAATTTTAAAGGTATGATAAAAATAGTATTAAGAATCATTTTAGGAATATTTATGCTTTATGCAGGTATAGGGCACTTGACATTTTTACGAGAAGAGTTTTATGCTCAAGTTCCTAAGTGGTTAATATTGGGTGAAGGTTTTATGGATTTTATAGTTATAGCATCTGGTTTATTAGAAATAATAATTGGGGGGCTATTGATTATAGGAGGAAAGTTTAAGATAAAAACTGGAATTACCTTAGCTATATTCTTTGTTTTGGTTTTTCCAGGTAACATAAATCAATATATCTATAGCATTGATGCTTTTGGGCTAGATACAGATATAAAAAGATTAGTTCGTATGTTTTTTCAGCCAGTATTAATTGTATGGTCACTTTGGTCTACAGAATATTTTAGTAGAGGTAGTAAAATAGAAAATTAATGATAAACAATATGGAATTCTTAGAGAAGTTAAAATGGAGATATGCTACTAAAGCTATGAATGGTAGTAGTGTTGATAAGGAAAAGATTGATCAAATTATTGAAGCAATATCGTTGTCTCCTACTTCAAGTGGATTACAGCCTTTTGAAGTTTTAGTCATAACTAATGATGAAGTCAAACAAAAAATAAAAGCTGTAGCTTGGAATCAATCTGTAGTTACAGACTGTTCACATTTATTTGTTTTTGCGGCATGGGGTACATACACTGAAGATAGAATCAATCGTATGTTTGATTTGACAAACGAAATTAGAGGGTTTAAGAATGAAGGTTGGGAAAATTACCGACAAACGCTTTTAAATTCGTATCCACAAAGATCGCCAGAGTATAATTTTCAACATGCTTCAAAACAAGCTTACATTGCGTTTACTAATGCAATTAATGCTGTAGCTGCATTAGGTATAGATTGTACGCCAATGGAAGGGTTTGAACCTGAAGCTGTAGATGATATTTTAAATCTTAAAGAAAAAGGGTTGAGGAGTTGTGTAATGTTACCTATTGGTTATAGAGATGAAAAAAAAGATTGGCTAGTAAACCTTGAAAAGGTTAGAAAACCTTATGAAGAATTAATTACTGTAATTGAGTAGAAAATAGAATAGATTCCTGTTAAAAATAAATATTTTTAACAGGAATTGAAAGGTTTTAGTCATAAATAATTTAAAATTTTTAAGAAAATGTAATATTTTTGTGTCAAAATTTTTTATGATTTACTCTCGTTACTTAAAAGCTTTTCTATGTTTAAATTTATTGCTGATGCCCCATTTTTTATGGGCTCAAACAGGTCCAGGAGGATTTGGGACTACTAGTGGAGATTCTAACTTAAAATTTTGGATGGATGCAAATAATGGTATCTCAGGAAGCGGTCCTGTCTCTGCAATTTCTGACTTGTCAGGAAGCGGGGTAGTTTCTGTAGTCAATGGAGACCCTTCTTTAACAACTAGTTCTTTAAACGGTTACAATGTTATTACTTTTGATGGGGCAGGAGATTTTATATCAACTAATTTATCCATAAATGCAGGGGTAATGCCAGATGTTTCTATTATATCTTTGTATACTCCTAGAGTTGATAATGCAGGAGGTGTATGGGGTGAAGATGATGCTAATTGGGATCGATTTATTTTTGATAAGACTAACTTGCATCCAAATTATCATAGTGCTGTTCCAAATGGAACAGGACCTGTAACCAATATTAGTAATATTTTCCCCTTAGCAACTCCAGTAATTACCTCAGTTATTTTTAGAGAAGATGTGGTAAACGGAACGAATGTTTATGCCAACGAATCATTAGAGAGTACTTTTACATCTAATATGGGACCTGAAATTTCAAATAATTTTACAATCGGAGATATAGGTTCAAATTTAGGAATATTTGATTTTGATGGCGACATTGCAGAAATTATAGTTGTAGATAAAGCTATAAATACTTCTGAAAGAATAATTATTCATAATTATTTAGCGGCAAAATATGGAGTATCTTTAGTTAATAATGATGTCTATAATCAAGACGAACCAGCTTCAGGTAACTATGATCACGACGTTGCTGGTATTGGTCAAGCTTCAGACGGTACAAATCATACTGATTCACAAGGTACTGGAACTGTTCGAATCTTAAACCCTAGTAATTTAGACAATGATGAGTTTATGATGTGGGGACATAATAATGGTAATCCACAAGCTGTAGAGTTCTTTGATGTTCCTGTGGGAATACAAGCTAGGTTGGGAAGAGTATGGAGAGTTAGTGAAGTTAATACGTCTGGAGTAGGAGTTGATGTTGGAGCTGTTGATATTCGATTTGATTTAAATGGTTTAGGTCCAATTACAGCTTCTGATTTAAGGTTGTTGGTAGATAGCGATGATGATGGTAGTTTTAATGATGAAGCGCCTATTTCAGGAACCGTTAGTTTAGGTAGTGGAATTTATGAATACCAAAGTGTTACAGCAATAGATAATAATGCTAGATTTACTATAGCTACAGCTAATCGTATTCAAACCCCATTGCCTGTAGAGTTAACTAGTTTTGTTGTAGTCCCATATCAAGGAGATAATGTTATATTAAAATGGGAGACAGCTAGTGAAATTGATAATGATTATTTTAGAGTTGAAAAATCAGTTAATGGAACAGATTGGAAATATGTTGGTCGAGAAGAGGGAGCCGGTAATTCTTCTTCGACTAATGCATATAGCATGATTGATAAATCTCCATACATGGGACTTTCATATTATCGATTAAAACAAGTTGATTTTAATGGAGAATTTAAATATGAACAAATGAGAAGCATTAAATTCACTCACGATCATTCAGCACTAAATACATACCCTAATCCGTCAATAGATTATTTAACTGTAGAGATGGATTTCGATAGTATGAATTCTGATGTTATTTTATACAATTTATCAGGTAAAAGCATGCAGAACCATATTCGAATAATATCCCAAGAAAAATCGAAAATTGTCTTTGATATTACTAGTCTATCTGCTGGAGTTTATTATTTAAAAAGAGGTACAGAAGTTAAAAAAGTAATTAAAGTCTCACCTTTACACTAACCTTAGAAAGGTTGGTGATAATAGGAGTTGAATTACAATTATTATGTCCTACCCAATAATTGATTAAGTTATCAATGTAAGGTATTTTTGTTTGAGTAAACAGCCTCCATTGAAGTTAACTACACCGTAATTAGTTCCATGAATTTGCATCGCTGGTATTGATCTTGATATAGTATTTTGTGTTATCTGATTTTGACACATAGAACCTGTAACAGATGCTACTGCAGCAATTTTATGACTTAATTGTCCAGCCAAGGTTAAATTAATAAAACCGCCATTACTCATGCTTGTACTGTAAATAATTATTCTTGTATAATTCAAAAAAAGAAATTGAATATCTTATTTAAATTTGGAGGTCATTGAGATATAGTTTAAATTTGGTACTCATGCATAAATAGATATGAAAACTATTAATACTAAGCAATTATCATTAAGCTTATTTGAGCGAATGAGAGCGAACAATATCATAATGAATTATTATGGAGCGCTTTCGTTTGATATGGCACAACATTTAATAGACGATATCTATGACTCTCTAAACAATACGTCTTTAGATAGTGTTATTGTCAAAAAAATATATTCTACCTTCATTGAAGGTGTTGAAAATATAGTAAAACATTCTTTTTATACAGAAAATAAGAGAAATTTTGGAGTAGTAAATGTATCTCAAAATGAAAAAGGTGACTATATTGTTGGAGTAGGGAATATGATTCTTGTTTCTCAGAAAAGCCAACTTTTAAGAGAGATTGACAGATTAAAGGATAAGTCAATAGATGAGCTAAAATTAGAATATAGATCATTCTTAAGAGAAGCCGGTGAAAGTGAGAAGATAACTAGTGGGTTGGGTTTTTTAAAAATGGCTATTGATTGTGATAACAATATAGATTTTAATTTTATCAGTTTGGAGGAAGGGGTTGACTTCTTCTTGGTTGAAATAACAATTGAGGTTGATTAATGATTAAAAATTATAATATAGAACAAACTAAGATTACACCCAAAGTAAGTCTAAAACTGGATGAGGGTTCTTTTATTATAGAAGGGGATTCAAGACCTGAGGATGTAATGGAGTTTTATACGCCTATATTAGAGTGGTTTGCTGAACTTGAACATTCGTGTATAGCTGCTTCTCATGAAAAGTTTTCTTATTCTACTATTTTTGCTTTAGAATATCTAAATTCTAGTTCTGTAATTTTTGTTAGTAAATTATTAAAACAGTTAATGACATTATCAACACTTGAGAATGTTGATTTAAATGTTTTATGGTTATATATAGAGCATGATGAAGAAATGAAGGAGTTGGGAGAAGAGTTTAAGGTTATTTATTCGGATTTGCCTTTAACTGTTAAATCTAAATCCTAGTACGGTAACATCATCCATTTGTTCTTCATTCATTTTCCAATCTCTAAAAACTTGAGTAAGTTGTCTCTTCTGTTCAGTTAAAGGAAGTAAGTGTATTTTTAGTAATAGATCTCTAAAAGGCTTAGCAAAGAATTTATTTCCATTTCGACCACCCCTTTGATCTATATAGCCGTCTGTAGAAAAGTAAAACATATCACCGTCTTTTAGTGAATATTCATGAGATGAAAATGATTGATTAGAACTTATACTATATCCATAACCAATAGATTTTCGATCACCTTTTAAAGTAATTAGTTGATTGGAAGAAACAATATATAAAGGGTTTCTTGCTCCAGCATATAACAGTGTATCATTAGTAATTGAAATTAAGGCTATATCCATCCCATCTTTTATACCATACTCTTCATATTTATTAATAGTTTGTTTTAATTCCGTATCTATTTTATCAAGAATTATATTTGGTTGTGCTATTTGTTCTTCAACAATTATTTTTTCTAATAGATTGGCACAAATTATAGATATAAAAGCCCCAGGTACGCCATGCCCAGTGCAATCTGCTACAGCAAGAAAAGATTTGTTTCCGATTGTATGTGTCCAAATAAAATCTCCACTAACATGGTCTTTGGGTTGAAAAAAGACAAATGATTGAGAAAATATAGATTGAATAACTTTTTCATTGGGCAATAAGCTAAACTGAATCTTTTGAGCATATTTGATACTTTTCTCTATATTTTTCGATTTATATTCGAGTTCTTCTTTTTGAGTCTGAATTTGTTTATTTTTCAAATCAAGATTAGCATAAGCTTTTCTCTTTGTTTGATAGTTTCTAAAAGAAATTAAAGCAATAAAACTAACTAAAATAATGCCTATAATAGCAGCAATTAACTGAAGAGTTCGATTTCTTTTTTCGATTTTATGTTGTTTAGCAATTGCTATTTGTGTTTCTATATTTGCATCTTTTATTGCCAAGTCTTTGTTACGTTGTTCTAGTAGATGTTGTTGAATAAGTAGTTCCTTTTCGTAGTGATCTGTTTCTATTTTTAGTTTTAATTCAACTAACTGTTTTTCTTCACTTAATTTTTCAATTTCAGCAAGAGATAATACTTTCTGCTTTTCTATAGTAGCTATATATTTCTCAGTTTGTTTTTGCTGTTCTTGTTGATGATTAGAAATAGTAGCCTTTTCTATTTTCTCATTGTAGGCAATTGTTTCTAAAACTGTATTAATTTCTTGTGCTAGTTTTGTATTATTCTTTGCTTTTTTTGATGCTTTTTCTAGTTGCTTTTTGGCTTCTGCGTAATCACCATATTGAGCAAGATAAGCTCCATATAGAAATGTTACCTTGATTACTTGTTGGTCTTTATTGGCTTTTTTATATCCACTAATTGCATTTTCTGTCCATTTTTTTACATTGGAAATATCTCCTTTATCTCCGTAAACTTCAATAAGGTCGTGGGCAGCATAACCAGCATAGAGATATAAGTTATTTTGTATACTAATCTCGTATGATTTCTTTAAATGATTAATAGCTAATCCTTTTTTATTTAATTTTTGATATGCTCTTCCTGTAAGCAAATTACCATAAGCGTTACCTTTATAGACTCTGTTTTTTTCATAAATTGTTATAGCTTTTTTATACTGTTCTATAGCTTTTTCATATTCTTTTAAAACATAATACCCTTGCCCAGTATTGATGTAAGCTTTAGAAAGTTCGTTAGGGTTTTTATTAGCTAACTTTATAGCTTCATTTCCATACCCAATGCTTTTTTTAGGGTTACTTTTAAGTACTTCTTTAGCTAATTGATTATATATAGAAGCGGCTTCTATTCCTTCTACATTCTCTAATGTTTTTAGTAAATCTTCTTCTGTTTGGCTAAAACTGTTTATAGAAAATAGGAGGGAGAAGAATATAAATATATATCGATACAGTAGCATAACTTTAAATAAACGATTAATTTTTTAGATGTAAAAATAAAGTTTAAACAGAAATAATTAGTTCTAGAACAGTTTTATTTAGGTTCATAAAAAAAATGCTTAGAATTTAGCAATTTATATAAATCAAGTAAGTTACCTACATTAGATTTACGATAGATATTTTTACGATGAAATTTAATGGTGTCGCTGCTTAGAAAAAGAGCTTCAGCAATTTCTTTATTTGTTTTAGAACTCATCATGTGCTGAATAATTTCTATTTCACGATCAGTATATCCAATTTCTTTGATAAAATTTTGTTTAATTTTTTGAATGTATTGATTTTCAATATTAAAGTCATCAATTAGACTTTGAATGTCATCAGAATAATAACGCTCTTTATTACGTATAGCATGTATTGCTTCTAGAAGGTCTTTACTACTATTGTATTGATTCAGAAAGCCTTGTACGTTTAGTTTTAGTAATTTTTTAATTAAAAAATTACTAAATAAACTATTCATTGCAATAATTGGGGGAGGATCTATTTCTTGATGTATACTTTCAATTAAATCTACACCATAGATGTCAGATAGTTGAAGGTTAATAATTAATAATTCAAATTGTAGCTCATAATTTATAACATTTAATGCAGATTGACCATTTGGTGATGTAACAATATCTATATCAGGAAAATTAACTTGTAAAATAGATACAATACTTTCTCTTAAAATCTTATGTTCTTCAACAAGCAATAACCTCATGTGTCTATCTTATTGTGTTTTTGTGCACATGTTGTTTACAATTATGTAACTGATTTGTATGTGTAAGTATTAGTACCATAGAGTGCTACCTTCCATTTAATCAAAAGTTTTAACTTCTAAAAAGCCTTTCATAATTGGTAGTTCGTCGCTTAATTTTAGTATATAATAATAGGTGCCATCATCAATTTTTTTGCCTTGTAAGAAGAGATCAGTTGAATTAGATACTCCATTCCAATTATTCTCATATGGACTAGCTGTATATATTTCACTTCCCCACCTATTAAATATTATAAGTTCATTATTTTCGTATAAGTCAAGATTATCTATTACAAAGAAGTCATTAATTCCATCATTATCAGGTGAAAAACCATTGGGAATAAACAAAGTAGTTTCTATAAAAGTAAAAATATCAGAATTAAAATCAAAGTGGGCACTTTTAGATGCAATTCGATCTGGATTTCCAAAGTTAGGTAGACTGTTGGAAAGAGGTGATATTGTAAATAGTTCATTTTCCCAACGGTTTAAAGAGGATTTCCATTGCGCTACTGATGTATAATTTTGTGGGGCATCATCAGATTTGAAATAGAAGTTAATTTTAGCGCTATCACCAGTTGAATATCTATATATAGAATAGAAATAATTGTTGTTCAGTTTTTCAATACTCTCATTAGTAGCTGAAGAATTAAATGGTCCATTAATCCCAGAAATAGAAGTGCCGTAAACATTGTCAATTGATTCAGCTAGTAAAGCAACACCATATGTGTTAGTATCTGTATTAAATGGTGTAATTTCTACAAATCTATGGTTGCCAGACAAATTTTGATTTCCTACTGGAAATACATAAGTGATATTAGGAGACATATTGCGTAAAAAGTGACCGCCAATAGAATTCGTTGAAATATATCCATTTTGAGTCCAGCTAAGTGCACTTTGATTAGGGTTTAAAAGATGAGCAATGTAATTGTTGGTTTCTAAAACAGCATCATTAAGTAATAATAAACTATCAACAAATATGGAGTTGTTAAGCTCTTTAACAGAGTTGGAGCCATTCAGCTCAAGTTGATAAAACTTGGTTATACTATTACCAGATATAGACTGAAAATCACCATCTAACTTTACAGTTCCTCGTCCATTATTTATTAATCCTGTTGAATCAGTATTGTTAATCCAATTTTCTTTCACAATAAGCTCTCCATTATTGGTTATTAAGCTATTAGTAGTTTCTAACTGTACGTTTCCTTCCACAAAAAGTGTTGCTGCAGAATCTATTACTATGTATTCATTTGAATAAATACTTCCTTGTGCTTGAGGATTTATCATAATGATTAGGCTAAAAAGAACATAGAGACTTAGCCTGTAGATATAATATTTTTTGAAAAGAACCTTGTGCATTTATTTCTAGATGATAACTCCTGATTTAAGTTTAAATATATGTAATTTTTACATAGAATTAGATAAAATCTGATTGGATAAGTAAAAAGATTTTTGATTGAATTTAGATACCTTATCTGATTAAGTTAATGTGTCCTATCTTTTCGATGAAGTTAGCATTTGTTTCACTAGGTTTAATTCTTAAAGTCCAAATATAGGTTCCTAATTGAACTTTTTGGTTTAGACTAGTTCCATCCCAACCTTCAGTTACATTATCTGTGAAAAAAAGTTGTTTTCCCCAACGATCATATATAACAAGTTCATATTCATCAATATTATCATAATTTAAAATGGGAATAAATATATCATTGTTATGGTCTCCATTTGGTGTAAAAGAATTAGGAATATATATATTATTGAGATTAATTTTGTTTGCTAAAACAAAAGCATCATGGTTGAAATTATTAAAATTGATAAATGATGCTTTATTCAAAGGAAAGTTTGAGATAGTGGGAGAGGAGAAGGTTTGAATATTAAATTGTTCATCTATCCAAGTTTCTTGACTGTTCCAATGTGCTATAGTATTATATTCCCCATCTTCTTCTTCGTACCAAATGTCAATTTTAGCGGGGCTATTACCTTGTACTCTTGCTATGTTATGATAAAATAAAGTATTAAAGTCATTTAGTTCAGCTTGTTTTTGTTGAACAGGATATGGAGCTATTGCTCCAGTGATTGAAGTTCCTATATCGTTATTTACATATAACGGAGCTAAGCGAACAGCAAAATAATTTTCAGAGTTATTTACTGGAGATATTGTTACTGGCCTTAATCTTTTATAAAAATCGATAATACTATTTCCTGTAGGAAAATAATAGTCATTTATGCTATTCGTTTTTCTCATTAAATAACCTCCTAATAAATCAGAAGCAACATATCCTTTTTCAAAGGTTATAGCATTAGAATTGGGGTTATTAATAGATACTATATTTTGATGTGTTTGTAACTCAGAGTTATTCAGATGTAATCTGCCTTCTATAAATGTATTTAACATACATTCTTTAATGGTATAATCACCATATAAATGGATATTGTAAAAGTTGGTTGAATTTGTACCGTCAATTAACTGATTACCTCCGATAAAATGAACGTTTCCATATAAAATAGATTGGTCAAACCCACTTGAGGAACTGTTGTTAATCCAGTTTTTAGTTAGCCGAATGTTGCCGCTGTTTTTAAAAAGACTGTTTTGTCCCATATTAATGTTACCATCTACATATATTGTTGCCCCGTTTTCTATCGTTATAACACCATCAGATGAAGTAATAAAATATGATTGACCGTTTATGCTAAATGAAATTATAAGCAAGAATATTATTGAAAACGCATAAGTTATTATTTTATATAATTTGAAGCATACCATTGATTTTTGCGTATTATAATAATGAATTATTGTATAAGTTCAACCGAAAAAATTACACCACTAGTATCACCATCATAACTTCCTCCAGCAGTAAAAGTATCTCTGTATAATGATATGATATCACCAGCATTTAAATTTAGTATTGTTACTGAAGATAAATTAGTTCCCCATGTAGAAGATGCTCCTGAGTAATGAGGTCCCCATGCATTAACTCCATTTACTTTAGCTCTCCAATAAATTAAATATGGTGAAATTACTCCAGATCCCCATCCTGAAACCATGATTCTATATGTTCCAGTTACAGGTACTGTAATATTATCTGTTGTTGCACTAGAGCTTCCTCCTTGTCCAATTACAGAAGCACTTGTAAAATCTATCGATACTTCTCCTCCAATTCCAGCAGAACTAGAACCGCCAGATAAGTAGCCCATCCATGCACCAGTTAAAGTTTGCCAACTACCTTTTCCAGCTCCATCAGACATTAAAACTTTATTAGCTCCTTGGGTTCCATCTACTATCTTTATTGAACCTCCTTGTAATTCAAGTAATTCAGAAGGTGATGTTGTTCCTATACCTACATTACCATTTTCTGAAATAGTCATTCTTGTAAAAGTATTATTTCCTCCATTAGGAATGGTCCAAAATGTTAAATTGGATCCAGCGTTGGTTGCTGAATGGTTTTCAGTTGCAAATGAAGCAATGTCAGCACCAAAGGTGTTTGTATGATTTCTATATGTTAGCTGTCCCATAATATCTCCTGATAGAGAGTAGGTAGGAGATGATTTTGATCCTCTAGCATTTCTACTAACAAAAACTCCGTTGTGAACTGCTGTACCAGAAAATGATTCAGAAATTACTGCTCCCCATGTATTTTCTCCAGTAGATAGTATTGCTCCATGGACATTTAGTTTATCTGTGGGCGTAGTAGTACCAATCCCGACATTACCATTAGCATCTATAACTTGTCTTTCTATACCATTAGTACTAAAATATAGGTTGTCAGGAGAAGCAGGCCGATTAAAAATCCCTGTATTGTTATCAGATATAAATGAGTAATTAGGGTATAGCTGAGAACTAGCATCGTCTATTACTAGTTGGAAATTACTTCCTGTTCCTCCAATAGAGCGACCTTCTAGCTTTATTTCTCCACTATTATAATTTGGACCGTTTTTTAACCTAAATATTCCAGGTCCGGAGCTTAATTGCCATTCTAGACTTGATGCTGTCCCACCAAAAATAATGTCGCCATTAACATCAAGTTCAGCTTTAGGTAATACTTCTCCAATTCCAACATTTCCCATAGTATAAATGGTATCATTAATGTTATCAGGAGCAGATGTGCCTCCAGTTTCATACCAATCATGATCAGAAGCCAATGCACTTAAATCAACTGTAGCAGCTGTTCCATTTTCTATGTAAACGGTTAGGTTGTTGCCATTAAGACTTACACTATCAATATTTTGATCATCTGTATTATCTAAGTATGGAGATAGGTCTATTGTTGTAGGTGCACCATTATTGGTAATAGTTAAATTATTACCAACAATTTGTAAATCTTGTATTTCATTGCTAGGGTCAGCATCAGCATCACCTCCTAATGTCTTCCATACAGAGCCATCCCAATAATAATATCCGGGTACAACATCTGCTATAGTAGCAGTATTGTATACTAAAAGAGAAGTAACGTTACCGTTAACTATAGTTGTAGCATCTGTTGTATTTGTTAATGCAACACGAGGGACGAGTAAACCTTTTGAAGTCGATTCAATATCCAGCATTGCAGATGCATTGGGAGCTGTTCCATTATTGTTTATACCTACACCACCTGCTTGCCCATATAGTATAGACGAAAGTATTAGTGTTCCAATTGTTATAAATAGTTGTTTCATAATTTGTTATTGTTTATATTTATTATTATAATTAAGCACCTTTGTCATCACATTTGTCTCATAAACACTACCACCTATCTATTTGATTATGTTTAGACAAAGTATGCTTAACTAGTTTAAAAATTTTACTTCAATTCTTCTATTGAGTTTAGCGAATTCTTCTTCTTTTCTTTGTTTTTCACACGGATATAAAGGAACTAACTCTCCATATCCTTTGGCTGTTATCTGGTTTGTATCAATATTGTTTTTTAATAAGAACTGCAAGCAACTATAAGCTCTATCTTCAGAGAGTTTAAGGTTATATAGGTTACTTCCTATACAATCAGTATGAGCACTGAGTTCTACTTTTATTTCTTTATTATTAATGAGGTATTGCGTTAAATTATTGAGAATAGGGATCGATTCTTTCTTTATCTTAGAAGAGTTATAATCAAAATAAATATTGTTAATTGTTAAAGTTCCTTTTGCTTCAGGTTCTATATCTAAAGGAGATATATCTTCGAAAAAATCAAAATCATCAATCTCTCTTTGTTCTTTAGGAATATAAATTTCTTTCTTTTTGAAGTCCTTAGCTTCTACAGTCACTTTATATTTTTTTTCTATATCAAAGTCAAATATCCATTCTCCATTTTCATTAGTCTCAACCGTTTCTGTTTTAATCCAATTATCTGGCTCTTCTTTTTCATAAATGGTTATTGTAGCATCTGTTATAGGAGCATTTGTAATACTGTTTTTGAGCTGAAACATGTTTTTTTCTAGAGTAATTATGTAAGAAGAATCTGATCTTGGCTCGGAAATTTTTATTTTTTTCTGTCGATACCCTTCCCCTGAAAAATATAAATGAACGGTAGCGTCTTCTTTAACAGCAAAATTCCAAATTCCATTGTCAGAGGAAGTGTTAAAATTATCAGTATTTTCAAGCTTTATTTTGATTCCTTCAATTGGAGCGTTTTGGTTCTTTACAATACCATTAATACTAACTGTTCTTTTATAAGTAGTGGTATAAATTTGATCTTTTTCCGAAGAACGATTGCTAGCCCAATAAGCAGTTCCTTTGCTATTTATTATAAATGCAAAATCATCATAACTTGAGTTTATCGATGCCCCCATGTTTTCAATGTCCTTTACAACAGGTTCACCTAATTTATTAAAGGTTAGACTTCCTTCGTATATGTCTAAACCTCCGTAGCCATTTCTCCCTCTTGAAGCAAAGTAAAAACGATTTTTTTTAATATAGGGATATACATCATTTTCAAATGTATTTACCTTTAGTAAAGGTTTAGGGGTTTGCCATACTTTTCCTTTTTTGATGGAATAAAACAAATCTGATTTTTGTTTAGCTGTGGTTTTACTAAAAAATAATATAGAATCTTTATATAGATAAGGGCTATGGATGGATTCTTCAGTGTTTTTTGGTAGCAGGTTAATTTTTTGATTTTGATAAAAATCATGACTGATTAATTGTAAATGATTTTTTCCTTGTTTTGAGAGATTGTATTTTACTTTAGTTTTATCAGTATAATTTTTATATCCAGAATTACTGCTTGTATAAATAAGAGTATTATTAGTACTATCAAAAAAAGGAGTTCCATTGTAGAAAGTTTCTTGAGTTTTAAATAACTGATTTACTTTATTAAAATTAGTATCACTAACTGATTGATAGTAAAATAGTTTGAAAGGACTTGTTTTATTCTTTTCTACTTCTTCAAAGGGAATAATTATTCCGTCTTTATAAAAAGTAATTCCATGACATTTAGAAGGAGCTAGGTTTGTAGCTTTAACTGATAGTTGTTTTAATGTAGAGTTGTTGCGTGGCCATTCAATAAAATCTTGTGAGTAACTACTTTTTTCCTGCGGTGTCAGTTGTAAAGAATCTAATAGTATAGAAGCTGTTTCATATTCTTTTACAACTCTTAATAAGTGAAATATAGAATGAAACTCTTTTTTTGAAAAGCTTAAATTAGGATTATTCTTATAGGCTTCATATGCTTTGTTATAGTTGTAATTGTTTAAGTGTGTAAACAGTATTCTTTTAATGATAGATGAGTGTTCTTCGGTACTTAATTTTAAATTTAAACAACCTTCATACTCCTTTATAGCTTCAATATAATATCCCGAATTTTCTAACTCTATGGCATTGTTTAGGTTTTGACCTTTAATATTTATAAAGGCAACACTCAATAAAATTTGTATGTATATTAATCTTTTCATTAGTTAAAACCTTGGGGCAATTAGAGCAGCCGTAGCTTTTTGTTTTATATTATAATTTAATAAGATTTCATGTGTCCCATTATTGTATGGTCTAATAGAAGAAAGTGAATACTGAAATGCATATCCTAATGTTAACTTATTTAAGTTAAGTCGTAATAGGGGTACTAATTCATTTGTTGTTCTGTAGGATAAGCCTACTAGTAATTTGTTTTTTAATGTTTCTATCCCAGCATTAAGAGAACCAACAACTGGAGCTCCGTATGTAGTCTTTAAGTAAATAGAGCCGTAAATATTGTATGTGGATGGTTTAGACCATTTATATCCTGAATGTATATAATAGGTAATGTGAGGAAGCGAAAATTGAGTTGTGTAGGTAAAGTCATTAATAGGGGTGTTATATAGTAAATTAGGGCTTGAAATGCCTAGATAAAACTTAGGAGAAAAATGATAGAGGCCAAACTCTGCATTAGGGTAAACCACAGCTATTGGATTTGAATTAAAGTTAGGGTCGTTATTGGTATTTGTTTCAATTTTCTGATAACTAGACTGATGAATGTTAATTTTAGGGGAAATTGAAAAAGATAAAAAATGATTGAGCTGTGTTTGAAGTTTGTATGCATAATCTAACTTAATCTCTGTTTTATTATGTATACCAATTTGTTCATTAAAAACTCTAGTTCCTAGCGTTACGGAAGTGTTTTTTAGTGGTATAATTCCTATAAAACCAAAAGTTGTTGGAGAACCTTTAAAACCAACCCATTGATTACGATAGAATGATGTGAAATTAACTTGATTATAACTACTAGCAGCTGAAAAATTGATAATAGGCTGATATATCATATATTGATTACTCTGAAAAATATTTTGAGCATAACTTTTTGATCCAATAACTATTATAATTAGAAAGTAGGTATAAATACTTATTTTAAGGCCTTTAATCACAAGAGCAAATTTATTCTATTACCAATAGAAAGTCACTACCCTAAGGGGTGGTTTTTGTTGGTTTTATGATTAAATACTAAAAATCTTTGATACATTAATCAATAACACCATTACTAATAGTTTTAGTTAAAGCAAAAACAATAGTACTTATTTGACGTGAATTTAATTCAGCTTATGCTGAAGTTCATATTGTATTAATAAAGTTGCATATTTATTAATGGTTTATTTGCAACTTTACTAACGGATTATTTGAAGGCAAATAGTTTTTTAATTGTGTATTGATTTTTGGGGGCTTGATGCTAATATAATAAGCTCCAGACTCTAAGTTGTTAATATTAATTTTTTGAAAAGTACTGGTAAGCTTAATTTGAGAAATTAGCTTTCCAAAGGTATCATAAATAACCAAATTAGCTGTTTTATTAATATCTGAATAATTTCCAAATGCTGTTTGTGAAGCTTCTGGTAATAATGCTTTTGATGAAACTCCTGTACCTATTAGTTCTCCATATATTGATCTATTGAATGAAGTAACATATGCTTTAGAAGCAAAATAGACGGCTTGATATGGTCCAGGAACTAAACTTACAGTAGAAGATACATTTAGTATTTTTCCAGATTTCCTTTTGATAAAATCCGGTAAAAACTGTCTAGTTAATGCTGTTAATGCAAGTATGTTTACTTGAATCATGGCCATATCTATTTCCCATTTTCTTTCGTGAAATGCTCCAACACCTCCAAATCCAGCGTTATTAATTAAATAATCAACTTTAATTTCTTTGTTTTTTACTTCCTCATAAATTTCAATAGCTGCAGTAGGTTTAGATAAGTCCTTTACTATAGTATATACGCTAACATTATATTGTCTTTGTATTTCTGTTTTTAATTTTTCTAAACCTTCCGAGTTCATATCTACTGCAACTATATTACCCTCTTTTGATGCGTGAATTTTCGTAAATTCTTTTCCAATTCCACTTGCTGCTCCTGTAATTAATGCTGTTTTCATGTTCTTTTATTTTTTTACAAATTTAAATTTTGTTTTTCGTAAGAATTTTACCCCTATGGTAAAAAATAAATTTAATTTGCTGTAAGTCATGTAAATCTCTGGTTAAGTTAGTAAGTTTGTTATGGTAAAGCTTTTATAAATTGTTGAAATTTTATTTTGATTGTTCAATAATGTATTTGTTGTATGTCTCATAGTTTTTTATACTACATTATCGACTTTAAATGTCTTAACTTTTACCCTAATGTAAAAAGACATCTATTGGACAAATAAAAACTGTTTAAAGTCTTTCTTAACTAGAACTAATATTCCTTTGAATTTATTTTTTAGCTAATTGTGATTATACAGCAAAAGTAGATTTAGAATGGGTTGTAAAGATAATTTCTATCTAAATTGAGTTGAGTAGGTGTTTTAAACAGTAAAAAGAATACAGAATTAGGAAAAAATTATACAATCTACCTTCTACCCAGTTATTAAATTTGTAAAAAACAGAATCATGAATAAATCAACTAAAATCGAAAAGGTAAAAGCAGGCCATAGAAAAATTTACACAGACATTATTATTAAAGCTCCTAAAGAGTTAGTTTGGTCTGTATTAAAAGATACGCGTTCTTATAAAAAATGGGGGGTATTTTTAACTGACATTGAAGGAGAATTAAAAGATAAAGCTACTATAACGGCTAAGTTTCAATTAAACCCTTCCAAGAAAAGATATAATTCTATTGATCATCAAATTCATGTAAATGAAGGAACCTCTTTTTATTGGGCAGAAAAAGGTCCGATGGGGATATGCGATAATCATCATTTTAAAGTAGAACAGATTGATGAAAACGTTTCTCATTTTATACAGACAGATGAATTGACAAATGGAGCAACTTTTCTTTTGGGAGGATATTTGTCAAAACTTTATGCAAAAGGATATGAAGGTTTTAACCAAGCATTAAAAGATGAAGTAGAACGAAGACAAAAGCTGAAATTGTAAATTGAAATTATCTAAAGTTAATTCCTAATAATGTTTTCAGATTCTTTAGTTAATTTTGAAAAAAAATATACATATATATGAGAGATATTATCCATATTGAGAATTTGCATGATATTCATGAGTCTTTAGGGATTCATTCTCCTAAGCATCCTTTAGTTTCTGTTATTGATTTTAATAGTATGAACATGGCTATTGATGCGAAAGAGTATAGATATACTTTAGGTTTATATCAAATTAGTATAAAAGGAAATTGCGCATATACTATTTCTAAGTATGGGAGAAATACCTATGATTTTCAGGAATGCTCCGTTATTTTTACAGCTCCTCATCAAGTGTTAGAATTTAACTCAGCATATCAATCCGATGATAAGAACTGTTGGACATTATTGTTTCATCCTAATTTAATTAGGGCCTCTGAATTAGGTAAAAAGATAGATGCTTTTCCTTTTTTTGATTATGCATGTAACGAATCCTTACATTTATCGAAAGGGGAGAGGGAAACAATTACAGAAATTACCTACAAGATAAAAGAAGAGTATAGCAATAATATTGATATGCATAGCCAAACACTAATTATTGCAAATATTGAGTTGTTATTAAATTATTGTATACGTTTTTACGACCGTCAGTTCTATACAAGAACAAACTTCAATAAGGATCTTGTAAGTGTTTTTGAGCAACTATTAAAAACGTATTATAAAACAGAAAAACAACTAAAAATAGGACTTCCTACTGTTCAGTATTGTGCCAATGAAATGGGAATGTCGCCTAAATATTTAAGTGAATTATTGCGTAAAGAAACAGGAAAGAGTACACAGGATCATATTCATAGTTACATTGTTGAAATGGCCAAACAAAAGTTGTTAAACACGCAATTGAGTGCGAGTGAAATAGCTTATAGTTTAGGCTTTGATTATCCACAATACTTTAGTAAAATGTTTAAGCGTTTAACAAATAAAAGTCCTATCGAATATAGAAAAATTAAATAAATTATATACCTAATTAATGTCGAGTTTATTTTAAATAATTTGTTTTCTAATTCTACTTAAACTTTGTGGAGTAATTCCAAGAAAAGAAGCTACTTGAGTTAGTTTAGCTTTTTGAAAAACTTCAGGATAGTTGTTCATTAAGCTTAGGTATCTTTCTTCAGCAGTTTGAGTATGGATACTCATAACTCTTCTGCTCATTACCATTCCAAATTCAGCAAAAAGATTCCGAATAGCATCACCTGAATATTCTATTTTATTGATTATTATTTCTAGCTGATTAGAGTTTAGTAAGATAAGTTCTGTCTCCTCTGTAGCTTCAAAATATAAAATATTTTCCTCCTGTTTAAAAAAAACTAAAAGGAGATGTGATAATAGAGTTTTGAAAAGCAAATAGATGGGTCATATCGTTACCCTCTATGTCGTAATAGTGGATTCTAACAAATCCTTTTAGAACAAAGTAAAGGTAATCACACCTATTTCCTTTTTCTAAAAAGACTTCTCCTTTTTTAACAGTTAGCGTTGTTAATCCTAATCTGTATTCGATATTCCATTCAAGAAAGTCTTTTAAAGGAATGTATTTTTGTGCTTGAGTCATTTAAAGTAAATATATAAAATTAATTTATATATTTTTGCAAAAATATTTTATCTCCAATTTTAAACTATCTTAAGTAATTTGAGTCAGGTCATTAGTTAAACTAAGAGCTTCTGATTCATTAGGTTTTATCGTGCAATTTTATACAACAATAATTCTTCTTGCGTCATCCAGTGAACACTTTCCGCTGGAGCGGAATCAATGGTAAAAAAATAGAAGTCTTTAGCTTCCTGATCAGTCATGCCTATATATTTATAGTAATCAATATATTTTTTATGTTCTTCATGATCTCTTGGAAAATCTTGAGCCGTTTTACCTGTTCTTCCGCCCCAAGAGTGAACACCTAATTGAGCCCCATTATCAAAAGTTCGCTTCTTACCAGCTAGAAATAAATCTACTGCCCCTGAGGCAATTACCGAACTTGAACGGAGCATTGTATTGATTCCCTCATCATATATTTTTTTTGATAAACGGAGATTTTTATTGTCATTCTTAGACCCAGGACAATCTTCTAAAATAATTGTCCTGATGTTTGGGTTATATTTAATCATTTTGTCAAAGTGACTTTCAATTCTTCCTCCAATTACTCCATTCATAGTAGCTGTGGTATCATTGGTTACTTTAAAAACACCAAATTGAACACGACTCTCTTTCTTTTTACAACTTACTACTATCAATAATAAAATAATAAGTGAAATTAACGTTTTTTTCATTCTTTTAAGTAAATTAAATTAATAACAATGCTATGGCATGCAAATAAAAAATTTACAAAAAGGTTGAGTCAAATTTAAATCTTCCATAGCTAAAAAATGACTCAGATTAGAACCTTTATCTTTTTTTTAAACGCTTTTTTTTTTAAGCATATTGTTCTTGTGATAAAATATTATTCATTGAAGTTGTCTAAATTTGACCTAAAATAGTGTTTTCACTTTCTTTAGAATTTATTCTTTAAAGAATTTAAACATTGAATTTTGACTTCCGTATTTTTATAACTCATATATATTTGCTTTCCTTCTATATTATAAATGAATATAGTATATGTTTTATTTTTATTAGAACATAGTTTAAGTAGATTTTACTCGAATTTTCATTTAATAATAAAATCCAAATTAGAATTAAACTTATTTATATTAACTTATTGAGGATTTAGAAAATTTACTATAGAAATTCTATATTTTGGTACTTGCGTTAAAATCTTGATTGGTAACAACATCTTGCAAAGAAAAGAACCTGGCCAAGTATGTCTTCCAGAGCAAAAAAGTTGTTTAAATATTTCCTTTAAATAGAGAAAAATTTAAACAACTTCTTCAAATGAAAAAACTATTCTTAATTTTTAATACAACGTATTCTTGAAATCTGATGCTCTTTTTGAACTGTAATAAAATATACTCCAGGAGCATCTCCTAATTCTAAATACTCTTCTACTAATGAATCAAATTGATTCGTAGAAATAACGCTACCCTTGGCATCTGTTACATAAATTGTAACATTATCTAATATTTCTGAAGATGTAATTCGAATATTGTCTGCTGTTGGATTTGGAGAAAGTGTAATTCCATTGCTTAGCAACTCGTTTAATCCAACTGTGTTTATTGATACACATGATGATCTTTCTGAACAACCATTGTTTGATACAATTACAGCATAATTTCCATTAATTGCTGGTGTAAAAATTTGAGTAGATTGTCCATTTCCATTAGCTGGTGTAAAATTATTGTCGCAGTCAACCCATAAGTAACCTGCTCCTTGTTGTGACGATGTGATTGTAGCACCTGTTACTGATGTTGCAGTGTCTACAGTGTTTATATTTAAGTTTAGTGTTATTACAGAATCGCAACCTGCCGTATTGGTCAATGTATAGGTTGCCGTATTGTTTGAAGAGGTATAAGTAATTCCGTCAATCCAAGTATAACTATTACAAGCTGTTGTCGAAAAAACACTAGATGTACTGTTTGTAATGATAAGATCCAAAGTAACCACACTATCACAACCAGCTGCATTTGTCAATGTATGTGTAGCTGTATTATTTGAAGATGTGTAAGTATTTCCATCAATCCAATCGAATGAATCACAGGCCGTTTGAATATCTGTTCCAGAAGTAGGCGTACAACTGCCCTGACTTATTTTTTGTAAGAAACCTACCGACTGATTTTGATTACCATTACCATTGAGAATTTGTACTCCTGATGTAGGGTCAAAATCAACTGTAGTACTATTAATATCCCCTGCTGTATATATATCGCCAGATGTTGTTAACGCGATGTCACTAGGGGTATCATTAGCAAGCCCTCCATAACTAACTGCCCATACCAAACTACCGGTAGATGACAGTTTTTCTAGAACGATATCGTTGCCCCCATTGGATGATAAAGTCTGAGTATTATCTAAGGACAAGTTACCACCAAATCGAGAAGTCATGTATATGCTGTTGTTGGCATCTATTTTTAATCCCCAAGCAAGATTAAAACCTGGAGATGTGCTTGTTTTAACCCACAACAAGTTTCCATTTGCATCTATTTTTTGAACAAAAATATCCGTATTATTTGCAGTTTGCATTGATGTTCCTGAAGTAGGATCAAAATCTACATTATCACTAAAATAACCACACAAAACGAGGTTATTATTAGAATCAAAAGCCATTGAGGAGTATGAGTCAGGGCCAGAACCACCAAAAGTATGTGATGAAACATAATCACCATTAGCATCTAGCTTTAGAAGGTAACCATCTGCGCTTCCAGCAGACGAAACTAAAACAACCCCATTACCAGGGTCTAAATCAATAGTATTACTAAAAAAACCACAGAGATATACGTTACCCGAATTGTCTGAAGTCACAGTTATTCCAAAATCACCTCCTGAGCTACCAATTCTTTTTCCCCATTGAAAATTACCATTAGCATCTAACTTTTGAATAAATACATCCTGAGCTCCAGCCCACACAGTGTTGCTTACTCCTGTCCCTGGATCAAGATCAAGCGTTCCAGTATAGTTCCCTGTTGTATATACATTGCCACTAGCATCTGTAGAAATATCGTAGACGTATTCTACTGAGGTAACCCCTTCTATACTTTTAGCCCATAAAAAATTCCCACCAGCATCTAATTTTAGAAGGAAAATGTCTTCTGTACCAGAAGCGTTAGTAAGATTAGTTGTTCCTGCGTTTGGGTCGAAATCGACGGTATAGCGGTAAGTACCTCCAATGATTAAATCTCCGTTAGAATCTACCGTAATTGCTGTAGCCTCGTCTCTACCAGTACTACCTATCTGTTTTACCCATTGGAAATTTCCTGTAGCATCATGTTTGGTAATAAAAATATCAGTTGGACCTGATGCAGTAAGCTGAGAACCAGCTGCTCCGTTTATGTCGAAGTCGACAATACCTGCAAACCATCCACAAGTATAAACGTTTCCATTAGCATCGGTTGCCACACCTAAGGCAGAACTAATTGTTGAGGCTGTTGTATCGGTTACAAAAGTTTTTGCCCATTCAAAATTAGCAGTTTGTGCTGTATAATTGGACAAACAAAGAGTTAGAATTAGTGTTATGAATGTAAATTTACTTTTAATCATAGATATGTTTTTTATTATGTCTAATTTTAATTAGCAAATTTAGTTTTATTAGAAACAGACACACAAAAGACTTTACTAGTAGCCTATTTTCTTTATGAATAGACAAAAAAAGCGAAACCAATACAAGTGAGCTGTTAGTATATAAAGTTGTTCAACCTTTAACCGTAAGGTACGGTTTTAATGTAAGTCAATACATCTAAGAATAACATTAACGACTTTTGATATATTGTTCAAAATCTTCGCATTTATACTTTGACAATCTTGCTTCAATAGACTCTTCCAACATTATCACACCTTTCGATTTGACATACGATTTCATACGATTAACATTAATAAGCCAAGAACGATGTGTTCGATAAAATTGAGTATTATCGTCTAGCAATTGAGTAACATGCTTCAAATTTTTGCTAATCATAAAGACTTCATTTTTACCACTAACATAAATATTGCAGTAGGCATGTTTTGCCTCTATTGCTATAATTTTAGATACCTCAAGTATATGGCGTTCTCCCTTATGAAACACATATAATTTATTAACTTCATTAGAGTTAATCGTTTCTGAGAGTAATTTTAATCGTTCAGAAATAGTATTCAATGCTACGTTTTTAGACAATTTCGTGATGGAAGCTGCCAAACGTTCAACTTCTATAGGTTTGAGAATATAATCTAAAGCAGCTATTTCAAATGCCTTAATTGCATATTTATCATAAGCTGTAATAAATATAATTTCAAAGTCAATCGTATCAAAATATTCTACAATTTCAAAACCAGAATGTACAGGCATTTCAATATCGAGAAACACAACATCTGGTTTTTGTTTTTTAATTGAAGCTACCGCAGATAATAAATCAGAACATTGATCCAACACATTAACTTCGGGATGGTTAACTAATAATAGTTTATTTAATACATTTCGTGCTGACTTTTCATCATCAACAATTATAGCTGTTATCATTTTTATAAATTTTGTATTAGGGGTAATTTTAAAATAACTCGTGTTCCTATTGGAGTTTTATTTTCATTATACAAATCTACGAATTCAATTCCTACGTTATCTAATCCATGCTTTTGTTTTAGAATAACTAACCTGTCATTAACAGCTCCTGTGGCAAATGACTTCTCGTATTCTTTTTTTCTCTTTTGATTAATTTTATAAGCAGCAACTCTTCCAATTCCATTATCTTCAATAATTATTGATAAGTGTTGATTTTCTGAAATTGTAATAACTAATCTTTTGTTTCCTTTTTTGTGAAATAGTCCATGTAAAATAGCATTTTCTACAAGAGGCTGAACAAGCATAGGTGAAATACTTAAATAAACATTTGCTGAATTATGTATCTCAAAATCAAACTCGTCTGGAAAACGAATTTTCTCTAGCTCTAAGTACAATTTTAACAAATCTATTTCTTCTTGCAATGAAATTAATTCTTCGTTAGAAAAATTTAACGTTAAGCGTACTAACTTAGAAAACTTATTAATATGCTGATAAGTTACGCTCTGATCTTCGTTAAGAACAGAATCCTGAATGGCATTAATGGCATTAAAGATAAAATGGGGGTTCATTTGCGATTGAATGGCTTGAAGACGTAGTTTGTTAATTTGACTTTCTAATTGTATTTTTCTGATTTTTCGCAAAGAATAGATACGATAAATAAATGCTGTAGAAAAAACACCCAGAATTACTAAAAGCGAATAGAACCACCACGTCTGCCAAAAAGGAGGAGCGATAATAAACGTATAATTAATTGCTTTCCCCTCCTTACCTTTATAAACAGGAATAACAATTAACTGATATCTTCCAGAAGGTAATGATTGATATTCTATAATATTATCATAATACTCTTTAACATTCCAAGTGTTAGACAAACCTTTTAACTGGTATTTATACTGAACATTTTTTTGTTTTCCATAAGCATTACCTAACAACTCAAATGCTATTTTATTTTCCCAATGGTTCAATTCAGTTCTTTGCTTTAAAATTACAGTATCATTGATTACCACTTTATTCATTCGAATTTGAGGTGTAAGCTCATTTCTTTCAATATTTGACAGCGATATACTCTGAAGCCCTTTATCGGTTAACACATATAATGTATTACTTTCGATTGTAACATCTTTTATGTTAGTGGATTGAAGGCCATCACTCTCTGCAAACACCAACTGCTTATTTGATTCTAAGTTATAAACTACTAGCATTTTCTTAGTGTCTATACTCAAATAAGGCGATTGAAAATAGATATCTCTTATATTTTTGCTTGTTACATTGGGAATAATTAAGGGACTTACAGTACGGTTTTTGTATTCTAGAACACCATGCTCTGCAGAATAAATAATTATTCGATCTTGAAACTCAAATAATTTTGTTGCAAAAACATTACTGCCTTTATATGTTATAAAATTAAATTTATTTCGATTTTTTTCAAACTCAAGCAGCCCTTGATAGGTACCAAAATAATCCTTTGCATTATTAGCTCGCAAACAACAGCTAGAACGAACACCTTTAAGGTATTTTTTTGTTGAACTGGTTTTATCTAATGTAAACACACCAATAGCGTGTGGGCTGGAATACAAAATAGAATCCTTAGCTACTTCGAATAAAGACTTAACGCCTGTAGGGTTCTGAGTAAGAAATCTTAATTTCCCTGTTTCAAATGAATAAGTATATAATTTGGTTTTTGATTCGATTATTAATTTTTTACTATCCTCAGCATAATAAACAAAAGAAACATTAGCATCTGATGCAAATATCGATTTTGGAACAAAATCATCAGACAATAAAAGAACTTCTCTTTTGGCTTGTATTACAAAATTATGACCTGGTATTTTTATTATTTTCAACAAATCTTTTCGCCCTTTTAGAGTTGGATATTCATGTGAAAACTTATTTTTTATTTGATAAACACCTTCTCCATCTGAACCCATAAAAATTCCATGCTTGCTAGTTTCTTGAGGTGCAGCATAAATGTCTTGAAAATAATACTTGTAGCATATAGTATCTTTAACCTCTGCTTCAAATTCAACTATTCCATTAGCAGATAGTTTTCCCCAAAAAGTTGAATCATCTATCAACATTCCTGTTTCTATAAAAGGAGAATAATTAAATGTTTTCCATTGATTATTGCGAATATCTACTTTAATAAATTTATCTGAACACTTGTCTTTACAATAAACAATTCCCTTATGATAATACAATGAAAAAATACACCCTTCGTTAGGAAAAACAACTCTGTAAAGATGAGGCTTATCATAGCCATTTTTAGCATAGATATTATATTCTATAGAATCTTCATTCTCATATAGTTTTACAGTCACTAACTCATTAGAAGAAAGGAAGGGAACAGGATATTCTAAGGTTTGAATTGGAATTCTGTCCCAACCAATAAGCAATGTACGCTTTGCATTAATTATCAACCCATTATCTACAATGGTATACGCATTAAATGAAACGACTAAACTATCTGGAAGTTCGTAAAACAAAGTCAAAGAATCATTCGTAATTTCGAAAAACTGACCATTTAAATTAGAACAAAAAATTTGATTTCGATCATTCTCTTTTAAATCAAAATAGGATTTTCTCTTCACTCCTTTCGGTAGGTTTAACTTTTTAAATTCAATAGAGTTATATGAAAAAACACCATCACTTGTAGCTATATAAAGTATTTCATTCGAAGACATTAACTGATCATAGATCGTTAATCCAGACAACTCTTCACTACCATACGTTTCGTAAGAGGGTTCTTGAGGATATACAGTAGATACCAAAAGTGATAACCAACAAACGAATAATAGCTTAAAATTAAACCGCATAAAATTATGTTGAGTTCATATAGTATTAGTAAAGTTGCATATTTATTAATTGTTTATTTGCAGTTTTGCTAACGGATTATTTGAAGACAAATAGTTTTTTTAATTCTGTATTGATTTTTGGGTGTTGGATGTCTACATAATAAGCTCCAGATTCTAAGTTGTTGATGTTAATTTTTTGAAAAGTACTGGTAAGTTTAATTTGAGAAACTAGTTTTCCAAATGTATCATAAATAACCAAATTAGCATCTAATGGAGTGCTTATTTCCAAAATAAACATTTCTTTAGTGGGGTTAGGGTATATACTATAATTGATTAGCGTATTTTCCAAAGTACCAACCGAATTAATCGTTATACAGTTTGTTGTGTCTGTACAACCATTCTCTGTCAACTCTACAGCATAATTACCATTAATACTTGCTGTAAAACTCGAGGATGTTTCTCCTAGTATTATATCATAATTGTTATCACAATCTAACCATTGATAAGTTGCATTCATATTGGATGTCATAATGGTTGTGCTGTTTGAGGTTATGCCTAAATTTGTTAAAGAGTTAATAGTTAAGTTTAATGTAACAATTGAATCGCATCCTGCCGCATTTGTTAATGTATGTGTGGCTGTATTGTTCGATGTTGTGTAAGTATTTCCATCTATCCAAGTAAAGCTATTACATGCTGACTGGATATCTGTACCATAGGTGTTATTAATAGTTAAGTTTAATGTAACAATTGAATCACATCCTGCGGCATTTGTTAATGTATATGTTGCTGTATTGTTCGATGTTGTGTAAGTATTTCCATCTATCCAAGTAAAGCTACCAC